>QKII01000310.1 GCA_003249625.1 Propionivibrio sp.
GCGACCTTATTGCTTCGCTGGCGCAGGTTGTTGCGCCGCCGCTTTTGGTGCGCTCGGGGCGACCGTGGCGCCAGGACGCAGCTTCATCAGGTTATCGACGATAACCTTGTCGCCCGCCTGCAGCCCCTGGGTGATCACCCAGTCCTTGCCCTGCCACTCGGCGGTCTGCACCGGGCGCGGAACGACCTTGTTGTCCGGCCCGGCGACCATCACCAGCCGGGCCTGCTCGGTCTGCATCACCGCCGCCTGCGGCACAAGGAAAACCCCCGCCCGCTCGCCGACCTGCAGACGCACGCGGACAAACTGTCCCGGCAACAGGCGGCCATCCTTGTTGTCGAACTCGGCACGCAACTGCTGCGTGCCGAGCGTCGTATCGACCGTCGCCGCCATAAAATTGATCTTGCCGTGCTTATCGTAAACGCTACCGTCCGGGAGGATCAGCTCGACCCGGCCGACCATGCCGGCCTTCAGCTGCCCACCGGGCAGGCTCGCGGTGTCGGACTCCGAGAGTCCGAAGCGGACCCACATCGGATTCGTCTGGTAGATCGAGGTGATCGGCGTAGCATCCGCCGTGCCAATCAGGCTTCCCTCGGACTTGATGGCGCGCCCGGAAGTCCCCGAGACTGGCGCCGTTACCGTCGTCCACGAAAGATTCAGCTGCGCCTGGCGCAGTGCGGCCTGCGCCACGGCATTGGCGGAATTGGCATCGTCGTATTCCTTCTGGCTGATCGCCTGCCGCGACAGCAGCCCCTTCAACCGGGCTTCCTCCCGCGCCGTTTGCTCAGCCTTGGCCTTGGCCTCGGCGAGAACCAGTTCATAGGGCGCCGGGTCGATCTGGAACAGCGGCTGCCCGGCTTTCACCGAGGCGCCCTCTTCATACATCCGCTTGAGCAGAATGCCGCCGACTCGCGCCCGGACCTCAGTTTCCTTCGCACCTTCCGTTTGCGCCATCAACTCGATCGTCGTCGGCAGGTTCTGCGGCTGCATCTCGACAACGGTCACCGGCACCGGCGGCGGCGTGGTTGCCTGCGGCGCCGCTGTCTCCTTGGAGCAGGCGGACATCAGAAATATCACGGCCAGCGAAGCGACGGAAAATGTAAACGGCAACCCGACTCGGGTTGCTGAAAATTGAGCGAACGCCATGGAAAGAACTCCGGACTTGAATAGCACGGTATTATACATACAATCACGACTGTATGATTTTGGCGAACACCGATTCGCCACACATAACAACCCTTTCGAAGCAGGACTCATGGCCAGAAAAACCAAAGCCGAAGCAGAATTGACACGGCGCCAGATCATCGACGCCGCTCGCTGCGTATTCCACGAATGCGGCGTCAGTCGAACGACAATGGAAAAGGTAGCCCACGTCGCCGGCGTCAGCCGCGGCGCTGTTTATTGGCATTTTGAAAACAAGGCCGCGCTGTTCTTTGCCATGCGTGACGAATCAACAAGGGAACTCGACGAAGTCCGCGCGACCTTGGTCGCGTCCGACATCGCTGATCCGCTGGACGCCCTTGAACAATCCTTGCTCGAATTCATCGGCATCGTGGAAAACGACACACAGGTACGCCAGGCATTCGAAATCATGTCGCTGCGCTGCGAATACGTCGACGAGTTCGCCGGCGTACTCGAAGAACTGAACAAGCCGTGCCTCGACTTCCTCGCGCGGTTGAAGACCGTCTACGCAAAGGCGGCAGAATTCGGCAAACTGCGCCCCGGCCTCGAGCCGGACGCCCTCGCTTACGACACCCTCTCCTTCACCACCGGCCTGTTCAACAACTGGCTCGCTTCCTCCGACGGCGACGACCTGCGCATCCGGACCCACGCGATGATCCGCAATCACATTGCATTGCGGCGAGGCTGACTAGTGCCGCGAAACGGGCAGCACCCAGTGCCAGCGGACCGCTGCCAGACGAAAGGCGGTGATGCAGAAAATCGCTGTCCACGCGGCCACCTCACCGGGAAGTGAAAGTCCGGAGAGCAGGAAATAGAAGTAGCACCCGAGAAACGCGCAGGTCGCATAGAGCGGTGTCTGCTGGAACAACGACGGCAGTTCGTTGCACAGGACGTCACGGATGACGCCACCGAAGGTGCCGGTGATCGCCCCCATGAGCGCGGCAATGAACAAGGAACAGCCGGCTTCCAACGCATAGCCGGCGCCGGCGACACTGAACAGGCCAAGACCCATCGCATCCGCGACCAGCAACACGCTCGTCGGCAAGCGTGCCAGCACGGGCGAAAGCGCGAAAATTGTCGACATACCCAGGATCGCCACGGCGTAACCGTCGTGCTCGATCCAGAACAAAGGTGAGCGATTGAGCAACAGGTCGCGCAATGTACCGCCGCCAAATGCTGCCACCAGCGCTACGACGAACAGGCCGACAAGATCCATGTCACGCTGTCGCGCCTCGACGAGACCCGACAATGCGAATGCAAAGACGCCGACAGCTTCAATGAAGGTGAACAGGTTCATGTGCGGCAACGATAGACTTTCATTGGAAGGGTTTTTGGGCAAAGGTTGCCCGACGGCAAACGATTGTTCAAGCCCCTGCCCGCTGTTGGCCGGATTCAGCCAGAAATGGATCTTTCCACCTTTCCCCTAAAGAGCCCCGCCACTTCATCGCGAAGCGCTATCATTACCTGTTTTTCGCTCTAGCCTCCTTACCTGCCATGCCCTACCTCGTTCTCGTCACCATCGTCTGGGCCTTTTCGTTCAGCCTGATCGGCCACTATCTCGCCGGCAAGGTCGACAGTGACTTCGCCGTACTGATGCGCGTGGCCATCGCCGCACTGGTCTTCCTTCCATTCACACGCTGGCGCAACCTTCCCTGGCGATTGCTCGGCGGATTCTGGCTGGCTGGGGCGCTTCAGTTCGGGGTGACCTACCTGTGCCTGTACCGCAGCTTCACCGTACTGACAGTGCCCGAGGTGCTGCTTTTTACGGTGCTCACGCCAATCTACGTCACCCTGCTCGACGACGGCCTGGCGAAGCGCTTCAACCCGTGGGCGCTGGTCGCAGCCGGCGTTGCCGTGACGGGCGGCATCATCATCCGCTTTCACAAGGTCGAGGGGGATTACCTGATCGGTTTCCTGCTGCTGCAACTGGCCAATGCCACCTTCGCTGCCGGACAAGTACTGTGCCGGCAACTGCTCGCAAAGTACCCGACCGATGTGCCGCTGCACAACTTCTTCGGCCACTTTTTCCTTGGCGCGATGGTACTGGCGCTTCCGTCCTTCCTGCTGTTCGGCGACCCGGCCAAGCTGCCGCAAACGACTGCGCAATGGGGCGTGCTGATGTGGATGGGGTTGTTCGCCACGGCGCTGGGCATGTACTGGTGGGTCAAGGGCAGCACGCTGGTTGATGCCGGGACACTGGCAATCATGAACGAACTCCACGTCCCGGCCGGATTGATCGTCAACCTGCTGATCTGGAACCGCGATGCCAACCTGCAGAAGCTGGCGCTCGGTGGCGCGGTGATTCTCTTCTCACTGTGGGTAAACCACCTCGGGCGGAAACTTGGCAGGAGAATGAACCGGGCAGGCGCCACCGGCTAACCCGCCAAGCGCCCGCAACTACGTTGCAACGAATACTCAATATTGCCCGGTGCGCAGCAGCACCAGCGTGCAGCCTTCGACCACCTCGATGTTCGCCGCCTTGAGACGGTCGTAGGCGTCCGGGTTTTCCGTACCTGGGTTAAAGATCACCCGGTGCGGCTTGATTGCGAGGATCTGCTCGATGATCTCCGACTGTCGTGCCGGACCGACGTACATGGTGACCGTGTCGATTTTTCCGGGCGCATCAGTCGCCTTCGCATACACCTTTCGGTCAAGGATCGTCTCGACCGCCGGAGCGACCGGAATCGGGTTGTGCCCATAGTCGGCCAGCATCTTCATGGCCTTGTTCGAATACCGCTCTTCGTTGGCGCTGGCGCCGATGACAATGACGTTTTCCATGGAATTTCCTTTCATGTTGAATCACATCAGCCGTTACAGGCCCGAGAATATCATTGTTTCCTAATGCTATGCCGCACGATCAACCAGTGAAGCCGGGACGACGCTTCTCGACGAAGGCACGCACGCCTTCCAGACCGTCCGGCGTCCGGCTCAGCTCAGCGATCTGGCGTGACTCCCGCTCCATCTGCGAGACCAGCGAATCGTTCATGGCCAAAGCCATCAGCTTCTTCACCCCACCGAACGCACGCGTCGGCCCGGCCGCCAGCTTCGTGGCCAGCGCATCGACCTCGTGCATCAACTCGGCCTGCGGTACCACGCGATTGACCAGCCCCCAATCCAGTGCTTCTTGTGCAGAAAGGGTCCGGTTGGTGATGAAAAGCTCCATCGCCCGGCGGTAGCCAACCAGCCGCGGCAGCAGGTAACTCGCGCTGCCGTCCGGCGTCAGGCCGATCAGCGTGTAGGCGCTGGCAAAGGTGGCGTTGTCCGCGGCAATCGCCAGATCGCAGGCGGCAACGAGGCCGAGCCCGGCACCGGCTGTCACGCCATTGACTGCCCCGATCACCGGCGCGTCCATCGCCGTCAGGCGCGCGATAGCCATGTGCATGTAGCCGGTGACTTCCTTGAGCAACAGGTCAACGGTTTCCGGGTCTCTCGCGAATGAGGCAACATCGCCGCCGGCGCAGAAGGCCTTGTTGCCGCTACCGGACAGAACGACGGCGCGCACCGAACGATCGGAGCTACAGCGATTGACGATATCGCAGAGTTCCTTCACGCACTCCAGATCCAGCGCGTTGTAGGCCTTTGGACGGTTGATCGTGATGTGGGCGATGTTGTTTTCAAGACGGTAATCGAAGTTTGTGTAAGACATTGAAGGCTTTCTCGTTTGATGATTCGGGAAGACCGCGCAGCGCGCGTTTGCGCGAACCGGCGTGGAAGGCAACCCCGACATTCTGAGACGCGATCCCCTGCTCGGCAACCGTAACAATCCATTCATCCCTGTTTCACGCTACAGTCGACAGTCATACACCCTATGGTTCCAAGGACAATCTGATGAAAGTTGCTGTCATGGGCGCGGGCGCCGTCGGCTGCTACTACGGTGGCCTGCTCGCCAAGGCCGGACATGAAGTGACGCTGATCGGCCGGCCCGGCCATGTCGAAGCCATTCGGCGCGACGGTCTACGACTGCAATCCGCCGACAACGACCTCCACGTCCCGCTTTCCGCCAGTACGGAACCCGGCGCGGTGAACGGGGCCGACATCGTGCTGTTCTGCGTCAAGAGCTCCGACACGGCCTCGACGGCCACGTCGATGGTTCCCTTTCTGCGCGGGGATGCCGTGCTCGTCAGCCTGCAGAACGGCGTCGGGAACGCAGACCTGCTGCGTGCGGCTCTGCCCCACGAGATCATTCCCGCCGCGGTTTACGTCGCTACGGCGATGGCCGGCGACGGCCACGTGCGCCATCACGGCGGCGGTCGACTGGTTATCGGCAAATCCCGGAGCAGCGCGACTGTAGCGATGATCTTCTCCGCGGCAGGCGTCCCGGTCGACATCTCGGACAACATCGTGGGGGTACAGTGGACCAAACTTATCATCAACTGCGCCTACAACGCCCTCTCCGCGATCAGTGGTCTGCCATACGCCAAGCTGGTGCAACACTCGGGCGTCTGGCAGGTGTTACGCGAAATTGTCAATGAATGTCTTGCCGTCGCAGCCAAGGCTGGCGTCGTTCCTGTCGGCGACGTCTGGGAGGGCATCGAGCGCATCCCGAGAACGATGGCCGAACAGACGTCATCGACAGCGCAGGACATAAAACGCGGCCGCCCCACCGAAATCGACTGGCTGAACGGGTTTATCGTGCGGAAGGGACAGGAACTCGGCGTGCCAACTCCCGTCAACCTTACCTTGCATACGTTGGTTAGAACTCTGGAATCTCGATGAGCGTGCTGGCACGTTGGAAACACCGTTTTACTCAACTGATCAAGGACAGGCACCCGCCGTCCCTGACAGCGCTCGACCTGTTTCGCTACATCGGTCCCGGCCTGCTGGTCACCGTCGGATTCATCGATCCGGGCAATTGGGCGGCCAATGTTTCCGGCGGTGCGCAGTTTGGCAGCCAGTTACTATGGGTCATCACGCTGTCCACGATCATGCTGATCGTGCTGCAACACAATGCGGCACACTTAGGCATCGTTTCCGGATTGTGTCTTTCCGAAGCTGCAACGCGCTACCTGCCACCTCGCAGCGGTCGGTTGCTCATTGGCTCGGCGGTGCTCGCGGCCATCTCGACGGAGATTGCTGAAGTTCTCGGCGCTGCCATCGCTCTCAACATGCTGTTCAATATCCCGATCAAGATCGCCTCCGTCGGCGTAACACTGTTCATCGGCTTTTTTCTCTACAGCAACAGCTACAAGCGTATTGAGGCGATCATCATCGGCTTCGTTTCGATCATTGGCATTTCATTCATCTACGAACTGACACTGATTCCGGTAGACTGGAACACCACCATCCATCACTGGCTGACACCCGCATTCCCCGACGGGTCCATCCTGTTGATCATGAGCCTGCTGGGCGCCGTGGTCATGCCGCACAACCTGTTCCTGCATTCTGAGATCATCCAGAGCCGGCAGTGGAACCTGGAAGACGAAAAGGTCATCAAGCGGCAACTGAAGTACGAATTCCTCGACACGCTGTTTTCCATGGGCATCGGCTGGGCGATCAACAGCGCAATGATCATCGTCGCTGCTTACACGTTTTTCACCGCAAGCGTCGAAGTCGCCGAACTCTCGCAGGCCTCCGCGCTATTGCATCCGATTCTCGGCAAGGGCGCCGCGCTGGTGTTTGCCTTCGCCCTGCTCTGTGCGGGCATCGCCTCGTCGATTACAGGCGGCATCGCTGGCGGCAGCATTTTCGCAGGACTGTTCGGCGAACCTTACGACATCAAGGACAGGCACTCGCAACTCGGCGTAGGCATCGTCCTGCTCGCATCGCTGGCCGTTATCCTGCTGATCGAAGACACCTTGCAGGGGCTGGTAGTGTCCCAGGTGGTACTGTCGATGCAACTGCCGTTTACCATCTACCTGCTGGTTCGCCTGACCTCGTCCCGCGAAGTCATGGGAACGCACGCCAACCCTACCGGAACACGCTGGCTGTTGATCAGCTTTGGTGTGATCATTACACTGCTGAACTTCTATCTATTGTTCGACCTCGTGCGTTGAACGCCCCCTGCTCTCTTTGACCGGAATCCGGACCCATGGCATTGGACGTCAGCGAACTCTTTTTAGCTGACGGCTACGGTTTGTCCAAGCGTTGTTATGTCCACCATCATTGACGTCGTCCTGCCGATTTTTGGACTCATCCTGGTCGGTTACATCTGTCGCCGTACAAATCGTCTGGGAGCAACGGCCTCATCAGAAATTAGCCGATTCGTAGTATGGCTCGCCCTGCCCGCACTACTGTTCAAGGCAACAGCCACGGCAACCTGGGAACAGATCTGGCAACCAGGATTCGTTGCGTCGGTCAGCATCGCATGGACCTTGTTGTTTGCAGCAACCGTAGCCTACCGGATCAGACAGCAGCGCGCGGTCGTAGACGCGTGCATCGATGGGCTCAGTACCACATACGCCAATACCGGATTCATGGGTATTCCACTTTGTATTTTGGTATTTGGCGAAAAAGGTCTTGTGCCGGCTGTCGTAGCCACACTGATTGTTGCCTGCATCCTGTTCGGCATCGGGATCATTCTGGTGGAAATCAGTCGTCAGGAAGAGAAGCATCCATTACGTGCTGCAGCCAAGGTCGGCAAGGCGTTAGCCGGCAATCCTTTGCTAATTTCACCTGTCTTGGGTGGCTGCTGGGCGCTTGCAGGTATTCCACTACCTGCAGCAATGAATCAGTTTTTATCGTTACTCGGCATGGCAGCCAGCCCTTGTGCTCTCGTTTCTCTGGGCTTGCTTCTCGCCCAAAAGCAGGAGGGACAATTTGAGGGCACAGCAAAGCTTGTATTTGCCAAATTGCTGCTACACCCATTGATCACAGCGTTTTTTGTTTTTTATGTCTTTGATTTGCCGAAATTCTGGGCAAATTCCGCCTTGTTGCTTAGTGTTCTTCCTACCGGAACGGGCCCGTTCATGCTCGCCAGTTTTTATGGAAGCGACGCTGCGCTGGCATCCCGCGTAATCCTGCTCACGACCATTGGGTCGATCGTCACCATCTCCTTTTGTCTTTACTTCGTGGCTCGATAGCCACGAGAACGATGTCGCTTATGAGGCATTCAAGCGCGTACCTGTCTCGCATTTCTCGTTTCGATTGAAAGAGTGGTGCATGCGTTGGATCTTCCTTGCTCCGTTCTCGTGTGCCCAAACATAGGTTGCTCGTTCTTGAACCGGAAGAAGTTTTGAACGAATACCGGAGCCACCTGCAAAACGCAGTCTTCATCACTGGAAGCTGCACAATCATGCAGCTAAACTCTCCAACATCTGGCACAGAAATATCCAGCGGATCACTGAGAACGTATGCCACGCAAAGAATTCTCTTGCGGCTGCGGGATTTATAACTATTCAGGAGATTTTTATTTTGAGAGCAGGAATGCTTTTTTTGATTGCCTTTAGCGCTTTGACCTTTGCCGCGGAAAGCCATGCTGA
>QKII01000228.1 GCA_003249625.1 Propionivibrio sp.
CCGCTGGCTGCTCGAAACGCGCGCACCGACGGACATCCATTTCTTCCACAGCGCACGCAGCGAGGAGGAGTTCATCTTCCGCGACGAATTGCTGGCTCTGGCGGCGCGGCACGTCAATTTGAAGCTGCACCTTTTTCTCTCCCGTGCCAACGGTCGTATTCCTCACCATCAAGGGCGTCTAGACGCCGGGCGGCTGAAGGCCTTGTTGCCGGAACGGGACAGAACGCGCGCCTACCTCTGCGGCCAGGGGGGCTACATGGACGACGTCAGCGGGTGGCTGTTGGACGCTGGTATGAGCGAAACCGCGATTCATCGCGAAAACTTCCAGATAGACTGCGTTGCGGTCGGCGAGGACGCGGAACGTTTCAGCCTCCATGTCCCGGATTTCGGCCGAACGACGGAGATCGCCGCCGGCGAGCTGCTGCTCGACGTGCTCGAGCGCGAGGGGTTGCCGATCATCGGCGCCTGCCGGACCGGGGTCTGTGGCTCGTGCAAGTGCAAGGTCATCGATGGCCAAGTCGACAACAGCAGCACGGTGCCGCTGACACCTGACGAGATCGACGCCGGGTACGTACTGGCTTGCAGCACTAGGGTGACCAGCGATATTTCGCTGGCCATGAGCTAAATCGAACCAGCACCAAAACAAGATCTTTAAGGGATTGCTTATCTTCCCCATACCGCGTTAAATGGAACTGATCGTTCCAACATAAGGGAGGATGTATGAGCGGATTCAATTCATGGCGCGTATCGACGCGCATGCAGTTGCTGATCGGATTGACGCTGGTCGGCCTGCTAATCCTGTGCATCATCGCCTTAATGCAACTCAAGGGCGGCATGCTTGAGGATCGCAAGGAAAAGACGAAAAATCTCGTCGAGGTCAGCATGGGTGTCCTTGCGTACCATCAGAAGCTGGCCGAGAGTGGAAAGCTGTCAAATGACGAGGCACAACAGGCAGCCAAGGAGAGCCTGCGCAACGTGCGCTTCGGTGCCAACGACTACTACTTCATTCTCGACACCAATCACGTCTATGTACTTCTACCGCCGCGCATCGAATTCGAAGGGCAGAACAAGGGGGACATGAAGGACGCCAACGGCAAGCTGCTGATCCAGGAACTGGTCAAGGCCGCCAATCAGGGCGGTGGTTTCGTCGATTACTGGTTCCCCCGTGCCGGACAGCAGAAGGCCGAACCCAAGCTCGGTTATGCAGCATTGTTCAAACCTTGGGGCTGGGTCGTCGGTACCGGCATCTACATCGACGACGTTGACAAGCAGTTCCGCCGTACGGCGATGGTGCTCGGCGGCATCTCGGCTCTCCTGATCATTCTGCTGATGCTCCTCGGCTGGCGGATCGTCGCCAGCGTATTGAAGCAACTCGGTGGCGAGCCGGCCGACGCGGTGGCCGTAATGCAGCGCGTCGCCGACGGTGACCTGACCGCCTCAGTCGACTCTCCACCCGCGGGCAGCCTGCTGCACGCGCTGGGTACGATGGTCGTATCCCTTCGTTCGCTGGTCCAGCAGATCAACAACAACGCGACACTCTTGGTTGAACACGCCGAACAGATCAACCGCGCATCGAGCGAGGTGTCGGTTGCAGCCAACCAGCAGGCCGACGCGACCTCGGCGATGGCTGCGGCGATCGAGGAGCTGACGGTCAGTTCGACACACATCTCCGACAGCGCGCGCGATACGGAAAACGATTCGCGTGAAGCGATGAACCAGGCCAGCGAGGGTAGCGGCCGGGTGATTCAGGCGACCGAGGCGATCCAGAAGATTGCCACCACGGTTGTCGACGCCTCCGAACGCATCCGCGCGCTGGAAGGTCGCGCCATGCAGATCTCGTCGATCGCAAACGTCATCAAGGATATCGCCGGTCAGACCAATCTGCTGGCGCTCAATGCGGCCATCGAGGCCGCACGCGCGGGCGAACAGGGGCGTGGTTTCGCCGTGGTCGCCGACGAAGTGCGCAAGCTGGCCGAGCGGACGTCGACTGCCACCACCGAGATCGAGCAGATGATCGCCGGGATCCAGGGCGATACGGTTGGTGCCGTCGGTGCAATGAACGAAGCCCTGCCGGAGGTCGAGCAGGGCGTCCAGCTGGCACGTTCAGCGAGCGATTCGCTGCAGGCGATCGAAGGCGGTGCCGGGCGTACACTTGAGCGTGTGCGTGAAGTTGCTGCGGCAACTCAGGAACAGGGTGCCGCCAGCACGTCTATCGCCCAGCGTGTCGAGCAGATCGCCGTCGAACTTGAGCATATCGCGCAAGACCTGCAGACCCAGATCGGGCGGTTCCGGGTGTAGTTGTCATCGGGCAGTAGTCAGAGTCAAAGGCGGGGTTATTCCCGCCTTTGTCGTTTGGGCTAGTGCGCCTCGTCCCAGTTGGCGCCGACGCCGACTTCGACGGCCAGCGGCACGCGCAGTTGGGCCACCTGGGTCATCAGCGGCGGCAGTTCGACGCGTACGCGCACCAGTTCGTCGTCGGGTACTTCCAGCACCAGTTCGTCATGTACCTGCATGACCAGCTTCGTTTGAAGCTTTTGCCGGTCGATCCAGTGCTGCACGGCAATCATCGCCAGCTTGATGAGGTCGGCAGCGGTGCCCTGCATCGGCGCGTTGATCGCCGCACGGCCGACCTGCGCCGCAGTGATGTCGGGTAGCCACAGGCGGCGACCGAAGACGGTTTCGACGTAGCCGTTCATCTTCGCCGCAGTGCGCGTGCTCTCCATGTACTTAGCCACGCCCGGATAACGCGCGAAGTAGCGCTCGATATAGCTCTGCGCAGCGGCGCGTTCCAGATCGAGCTGGCGGGCGAGGCCGAAGGCGCTCATGCCGTAGATCAGTCCGAAGTTGATGACCTTGGCGACACGCCGCTGGTCGGGGCCGACTTCGAGCGGCGTGACGCCGAAAATCTCCGCCGCCGTTGCACGGTGTACGTC
>QKII01000398.1 GCA_003249625.1 Propionivibrio sp.
CTTCCAACGGGGTTAAGGTCGATCTGCACAATCAACCTCTTACCATGACCACCTCTCCGCTTTCTATCGCCGGCGCTTTTGCACATAAGACGGCACACTACCGAGCTTTGTTCCATTGAGGCGCAGCCGCCAAGCGTCAGGGCGAGGGCCGCGAGAAGAGTCAAAAACCTTGCCATGGCCAGCCTCCATACACGGGGGAATGAATTCAGACTAGGCCGGATTCGTGGTGCGGGCAACTCATTCGCGTGAGAATGTCGGGCGGGCGAAAGCGAACTTTTTGCGAGCGATCGGGGTCTTCTTCCCGCAGTCAGAAAACGCTGTAGAATCCGCCCCTTCGCCCCCGAAATACCCCCCAAGGCAGCCATGCAAGCCGACGCTCCCAAGCCACTTTTTTCGTATCGCAAGTACTGGGCAAAACGCTTCGGCACCGCCCCGTATCTGCCGATGTCCCGCGCGGAGATGGATGCGCTCGGCTGGGATTCGTGCGACGTGATCATCGTATCGGGCGATGCGTACGTTGACCATCCAAGCTTTGCAATGGCGCTGATCGGGCGCCTGCTTGAAGCGCAGGGTTTTCGCGTCGGCATCATTGCGCAGCCGGACTGGCATTCGGCCGAGCCGTTTCGGGCGCTTGGCAAGCCAAACTTGTTCTTCGGCGTGTCGGCGGGGAACATGGATTCGATGGTCAATCGCTACACCTCGGACCGCAAGATCCGCTCCGATGATGCCTATACGCCGAACGCCGAGGCGAACAGGCGTCCCGACCGCGCTGTGGTGGTCTATGCTCAGCGGTGCCGCGAGGCGTATCCCGATGCCAACGTGGTGATTGGTTCGATCGAGGCCAGCCTGCGTCGCATCGCCCATTACGACTACTGGTCGGACAAGGTGAGGCGCTCGGTGTTGCCAGACTCGAAGGCCGACCTGTTGCTCTTCGGCAATGCCGAGCGCGCCATCGTCGCGTTGGCGCATCGTCTGGCCGCAGGCGAGCCGATCGAACATGTCCGTGATCTGCGTGGCAGTGGCTTCATGTCGCCGAGCGGATGGCTGCCGGGTGACGACTGGGCCGAGATCGATTCGACAGATGTCGATGCGCCGGGGCCGCTCATCCGGCATCCGAATCCCTATGGCGAAGCGAGCGAGGAAAAGCCGGCAGCCGCACAGCCGATCCGTTTCCAGCCGGCCGGGGCGCACAAACTCGACCGTGCCCGTACGGTGGTCCGTCTGCCGTCCTACGAGCAGGTCAAGGACGATCCGGTACTGTATGCGCATGCCTCGCGGACCTTCCACCTCGAGTCGAATCCCGGCAATGCGCGCGCCATGGTGCAGTCCCATGGCGAGCGTGCGAGTTGTCGTGACGTGTGGCTCAATCCGCCGCCGATTCCGCTGACCACGCCGGAAATGGACGGTGTCTTTGGCCTGCCGTACCAGCGCAAGCCGCATCCCTCGTATGGCGAGGCGAGGATCCCTGCCTACGAGATGATCCGCTTCTCGATCAACATCATGCGCGGCTGTTTCGGCGGCTGCACCTTCTGTTCGATCACAGAGCACGAGGGACGAATCATTCAGAGTCGTTCCGAGGATTCGATTCTGCAAGAGATCGAGGATATCCGCGACAAGACGCCGGGCTTCACCGGCTTCATCTCCGATCTCGGCGGCCCGACGGCCAACATGTACCGGATGGCCTGCAAGGATAAACGTATCGAGACGGCGTGCCGGCGGCTCTCTTGCGTGTTCCCCGATGTTTGCGAAAACCTGAATACGGACCACGCGCCACTGGTCCAGCTTTACCGCAAGGCGCGCGCCATCAAGGGGGTTAAGCGCATCCTGATCGGCTCCGGTTTGCGCTATGACCTCGCCGTGCGTTCGCCGGAATACGTCAAGGAACTGGTCACGCACCATGTCGGCGGCTACCTCAAGATCGCCCCGGAGCACACCGAGGAAGGGCCGCTGGCGCACATGATGAAGCCGGGCATCGGTACCTACGACAAGTTCAAGCAACTGTTCGACAAATTCTCAAAGGAAGCCGGCAAAGAGCAATACCTGATCCCGTACTTCATCGCCGCGCACCCCGGGACGACCGACCAGGACATGCTGGCTCTGGCGCTGTGGCTGAAGCGCAACGACTTTCGACTCGACCAGGTGCAGACCTTTCTGCCGACCCCGATGGCGATCGCCACAGCGATGTACCACAGCGAGCGAAACCCGCTGAAGAAGGTCGGGCG
>QKII01000349.1 GCA_003249625.1 Propionivibrio sp.
GAGCAATACGGCCACGACCGCTTGAGTACTTTCGGTATCGGCGCCGACCTCGCCGAAGCGCAATGGCGCGGCGTGCTGCGCCAGTTGATCGCGCTCGGGCATCTGCAGGTCGAGGGGGAGTTCAGCACGCTGGAGCTGACAGAGAGTGCGCGGCCGGTTTTGCGTGGCGAAGTCTCGTTGCGCTTGCGCCATGTGGCCAAGCCTCACGCCAAGGCGGTGCGGGGTGGTGCATCCGCCGCTCGACGCAAGGCGAATACGCTCTCGATGGACGACGAGGAACTGGCGCGATTCGAGGCGCTCAAGGCTTGGCGGGCTGGAATCGCACGCGAGCACAACCTGCCTGCCTATGTCGTCTTCCACGACGCGACTCTGGCCGAAATGGCTCGGGAAATGCCTGATTCTCTGGATTCGCTGGCTGAAATCGGAGGCGTCGGGGCGAAAAAGCTCGAAGCCTATGGGCGCGAGATTCTACGGGTGCTGAACGACTGACTTATACCGTCAGATCCACCTGCTGAATGTTGCCGACTCCGCCGCTTTCCATCAGGTAGACACCGCTCGTCCGCACCTGACCCATCAAGGCATTGCCGGCATCCTTGATTCCGAAAGGCGTCGCGACACGTGCCAAGCTTATGGCGCCCACGTCTGTTTGCTGGAGCGATCGCAGGGTGTCGTTTCCTTCGCTGTCTCTCGTCCATACAGACAACTCGTCGTAGGCCGCGTCGTTTTCGTCAATCCAGCCGTTTTTGTCGGTGTCGAGTTCCGCCAGTTCGGCAAAACCATCACCGGTTTTCGTGCCGAACAGTTCCGATCCGTCATTGATTACGCCGTCGCCATTCCTGTCGAAGGCGAGGAAGCCGCTGCCGCCGGTGACGAAATTGACCTGTTCGTCGGCACTGCCGTCGGCATTGAGGTCGAAGGCGAAGCGATGGTCAGTCAGTTGCGCTGCGGTTCCTGAAAAGTTGATTACCAGAGGGTCTCGCGTCTGGCGGGCGTCACCGAGGCGGAGACTGATGTCGGTTTGGGTGTGATAGCTGCGCGCCATCTGTAGCGAGAGGTTGAAGCTGATTTCTCGTCCGTCGGCGGTCTTGACCGTTCCGCTCGCTGCGAAGGAGGTTTGTTCGATTTCGGTGTAGGAGGCGTGATAGTCGTATTCAAGACCAAATCCCGCAGGTTCGGCCGAAGGCGATGCTGGTGTGCCGGGGGGCGGTGAGGGGGACGATGCATTCGAGTGCAGGTCATCAGCGTTGAACAGTCTGATATCCCTGCCAGTTAGCTTCGACAGAAGCAGACGGATCAGATTCAGTGCCGGGTCGTTCTCAGCGGCATCGAGAGAGTTGTCGACGCATGAAGTATCGCTCGCCTGGGCGACCCTGGCGGCATCCGATATCATCACCTTTCCCGCCGCGTTTTCGAGAGCTGCTGGTGCTTTCGATGTATTTGTCCGGCCCTCGAAATCCGGCCGCCGGTTGCCTGTCCAGAAGCGCAGCGATTCCGAGGTTTCCTGCCGCGTTTGCTGGCTGTGGCTGGACTCCAGTTGCAGCGATGAGCTGGTGACAATCATGATGATTTCCCGCGTGTTCGGTTAAACCGTGTAAAGGCTTAACGGACCGCGCGGGGAATTTCTTGAGTCGACTGTACGGTGGCTCAGTACCAGCCTTGCAGGTTTTTCAGGGCAATATTCCTGAGCGCGGCGATCCAGTCGTCGCGTTCGTTAAGGCACGGGATGTAGCAGAACTCCTTGCCGCCGGCTGTCAGGAAGGTCGATTTTCCCTCAATGGCAATTTCCTCGAGCGTCTCCAGACAGTCCGCTGAGAAGCCGGGGCAGACCACGTCGACATGTTCGACGCCTTTGCGGCCGAGATCCGCCAGTACGGCTGAGGTGTAGGGTTGCAGCCACTTCGCCGGGCCGAAGCGCGACTGGAAGCAGACGGTGGCGCGGGTCTCGTCGAGGTTCAACGCCTCGGCCAGCAGTCGGCCCGTGGCCAGACATTCGTCCCGATATGGATCGCCCCGCTTGACCGACTTTTCCGGGATGCCGTGGAAGCTTATGAGCAACCGGTACGAATCGCCCGGATGTCCGTTCGTCATCCAGTAATGCCGGATGCCAGTGGCGAGGGCATCGATGTAGCCGGGGTCTGTTGGAAAGCTGCGCACCGTGCGCAGTTCCGGCTGGTTGCGTTTCGTCCTGGCCCAGTCGAAGGCGCTGTCGAAGGCCGTGGCCGTCGTGCTGGCCGAGTATTGCGGGTATAGCGGCAGCAGCAGGATGCGCGAGAACCCCTCGGCGGTCAGCCGGTCGAGTGTATTCGGGATCGACGGCTGGCCATAGCGCATGGCGTAATCAACGTGAACGGTACAATCCGACTGGCCGAGGAAGCCGCGTAGCAACCTGGTTTGCCTTTCCGTGTGGGTTTTCAGCGGCGAGCCTTCGGAGGTCCAGATTGCCGCGTATTTTTCCGCGGATTTTTTTGGCCGGGAAGCAAGGATGATGCCGTTGAGGATCGGCCACCACAGGATTCTCGGTAGTTCGACGACCCGCGGATCGGAGAGAAATTCCCGCAGATAGCGGCGGACAGCCGGAGTCGTCGGTTCGTCCGGTGTCCCGAGGTTGATCAGCAGGACAGCGGTCCTGCCAGCCATGTCAGGAGTGGAGTGCGTCACGATTTGGCCTGGTAGGTCAGAGCTGAGGAGAGCAGGCGTGCGGTGATGTCTACGATCGGAATCACCCGTTCGTAGGCCATTCGGGTCGGACCGATAACGCCGACCGAGCCGACGATCTGGCCATCGACCTCGTAAGGAGCAGCGATTACGCTGCATTCGTCGAGTGGCGCCAGTCCGGATTCGCTGCCGATATAGATCTGGATACCGTCGGCGCGCTGTGAAACGTCCAGGAGTTGCATGAGTGCCGTGCGTTGCTCAAACAAGTCGAACAGTTCGCGCAGGCGCTTCATGTTCGAAGACAGTTCTTCGACTTCCAGCAGGTTGCGCTCGCCGGAAATCACGTACTGATCGTCTGACGCACGCATCGCCTCGTCGCCGGCCGTCAGTGCCGCCGCCATCAGATTCTGCAGGTCGCCGCGCAGCCTGAGAACGTCTTCCTTCACCCGAGTGCGGATTTGATCGAAATCGTGACCGGCGAAGTACTGGTTGAGGTGGTTGGTGGCGAGTGCCAGTTCCGAGGAGGAATAGGGGCGCTCGGTGAAGAGGATGCGGTTCTGCACGTCGCCATCGTCCGTGACCAGGATCAGCAGGATGCGCTTTTCCGACAGGCTGACGAACTCTATCTGCCGGATGCGCTGCGACTTGCGCCGTGGCGTAAGAACGATCCCGGCAAAGTGCGTGAGTCCGGAAAGAAGGCGAGACGCACTGCTGATCAGTTCCTTCGGTTGCGAGGGGTGGAGTCTGTCCTCGATGGCATGAATCTTGTCGCTTTCCAGTGGTTGCACCGTGAGCAGGCTGTCCACGAAGAAGCGATATCCGCGCGGCGTCGGTATGCGCCCAGCTGAGGTGTGTGGGCTGGCGATATAGCCGAGATCTTCCAGATCGGCCATTACGTTACGCACCGTTGCCGCAGAAAGGTCGAGTCCGGAGTATTTCGACAGCGAACGCGAACCCACCGGCTGGCCTTCCACGATGTAGCGTTCGATCAGCGTCTTGAGCAGTGTTTTTGATCGGTCGTCGAGCATGAACTGGATTCTACAAAATTAACCGGTGACCTTTACAGTCCGGGCGTATTTGATTTGCTTTTTCTTCGGGGCGGCGGCAAAAGATTTTGTGGTTTAATTCGACCCCATGAATGTCGCCCCTTCTTTTTCTCCTGACGACCGCAAATTTTCGCCGAAGACGATCGCACTGATCGGGAAATACCAGAGCCGTGAGATTGCGGAGTCGTTGTTGTTGCTCGCGAAAGGCTTGCACGAGCGCGGGATCGTTGTTCTTGTAGAAGATGCGACGGCAAGCATCTTCGAAGACAAAAACACGGCCTGCTGTTGGCAGCGCTGTGACTATGCGGCTATTGGAGAGCGGGCCGATCTGGCGATCGTGCTTGGTGGCGACGGGACGATGCTCAATGCGGCGCGCCATCTGGCGCAATATCGCGTTCCCCTGGTCGGCGTGAATCAGGGGCGCCTAGGGTTCATGACCGATATCGCGCGTTCCGACATGCTGACTTGCATCGACGATCTCCTGGCCGGGCGCTTTGCTCCAGAGAGCCGGATGCTGCTTACCGGAGAAATTCTGCGCGACGGGCAAGTGATTGCCTCCAACCTGGCGCTCAACGAAGTGGTTGTCGATAAGGGAGCCATTGGCCGACTGATCGATTTTGATCTGGTCGTGGATGGCGAGTTTCTGTACAACCTTCGTTCTGACGGGTTGATCGTTTCGACCCCGACAGGGTCGACCGCCTATTCGTTGTCGGCCAATGGTCCAATATTGCACCCTCAGGTGACTGGCATCGTTCTGGTGCCTTTGTGTCCGCATTCCTTGACCAATCGGCCGGTGCTGGTCGGCGATCGCAACGTGGTCGAGATCCGCATCGTGCGAGCAGACGATTCGCGGGTGCACTTCGACGGGCAGGTGACGTTCGACCTGAGGCCCGCCGATACGGTACGTATTCGGCGCTCGGAGTTCTCCGTGCGTCTGCTCCATCCGCCCGGTTACAGTTATTTCGCCATGCTGCGAGAAAAGCTGCACTGGAGTCGGCAACCCATTCCGCACTGAATCATGCTGTTATGCCTGACAATCCGTGATTTTGTTCTGGTTGACCGGCTGGAACTCGATTTCGCGGCCGGGTTCGGTACGCTCACCGGAGAAACGGGAGCCGGCAAATCGATCCTCGTCGATGCCTTGGCGTTCGTTCTTGGCGAGCGCGCCGATGGCGGGCTGATTCGCGCGGGATGTGAGCGTGCCGAAGTATGCGCCGAGTTTTCCCTCGCCGATGCGCCGTCCGCCGAAGCGTGGCTACGTGAAAATGATCTGGAGGTCAGCGATGGATTATTGCTGCGCCGGGTGCTTGATTCGAACGGACGTTCACGCGCTTATCTCAACGGTTCGGCGGTGACCCTCTTGCAAGTACGCGAGGTGGCTGAGCGGCTTGTCGATATCCATGGTCAGCATGCGCACCAATCGCTCTTGCGTTCCGAGGCGCAGAGGCAATTGCTGGATTCCCATGCGCAATTGGTCGACCTGGCGGGGCAAGTGGCCGATGCCTGGCGGAGTTGGCGGGCGGCCACGGAGGCGTTGGGGAATGCTTCACAGGGAGCAGATGCCTTGCTGCGCGAGCGTGAGCAACTTGAATGGCAGGTTCAAGAACTGGAATCGCTCGGTTTTTCGGCGGAGGAATGGACGAGCCTGAACGTTGAGCACAAGCGGCTGGCGCACGCCGCAAGTCTGGTCGACGGGGCGCGTTATTCGCTGGCACTCTTGTCGGAAGACGAAGCTGCGTGTGAAAACCTGCTTGATGGGGCGTTGAGCCGGTTGGATGGACTAGCTGGATTCGATCCGGCTCTGGCTGAAATTACAGAATTGCTGAGTTCGGCACGAGCCGAACTGGGAGAAGCAGTATCGGTGCTCCACCGATACGCTGATCGTCTCGACCTCGATCCGGAACGTCTCGGCGAAATCGAGCGGCGCATTGAGGCCGTACTTTCCTGCGCGCGCAAACATCGTATCGATCCGGAGGGGTTGCCGGCGCAGTTGCAAGGCTGGCAGGAGCGTCTTTCGGCCCTTGGCGAGCAAGTCGACATCGCTGCGCTGGAAGCGCGCGTTATTGCATCGCGGAAGCGTTACGAGGCGTTAGCCGGGAAGCTGGCGGCGGAGCGGGCTAAAGCAGCTCGAAAACTCGGTGCGGACGTTAGCCGCGTCATGCAGCAATTAGCGCTGAGCGGTGGGCAGTTCGATGTCGCGCTGGTGCCGGTTCCAGAAGGTGCTGCGTACGGGCTGGAACAGGTTGAATTTCGCATTGCAGGTTTGGCCGGAAGCGAATCGCGCCCGCTTGCGAAGGTTGCTTCGGGTGGCGAGTTGTCACGCATCAGCCTGGCCATACAGGTGGTGACCAGTAAGGCAGCAAAGGTTCCGACGCTGGTGTTCGACGAAGTTGATGTCGGCATCGGTGGTGGTGTGGCTGAGGTCGTCGGGCGCCTTCTGCGCGATCTGGGGGCCGAGCGGCAAGTCTTGTGCGTGACGCATCTGGCACAGGTGGCTGCACGGGCGAACTGGCAGTGGCAGGTTTCAAAGAAAAGCGTTGAAGGTGAAGTGCGCAGCCGTGTCGTCAATCTCGACGAAGGCGGTCGGGTCGAGGAGGTGGCCCGTATGCTTGGCGGCGTTGAGATTACTTCAATCACGCGGCAGCATGCGCGGGAGATGCTCGGCTTCTCCTGATATCCTCTGGTGAAAATAGCCCGGTGCGTTACTGATTTTCCCGTTTTTTTATTCGTCGGTGCCGATGCTGATTGCCGGACCAGCAGCCTGTTTGTCACGGTGCGGGCAGTCAGGGCGGATGCAATCTGCGTAAAGATACATTGCGTGAGCAACAATCTTGAACCCACGCTCCTTTGCGATGCGTTTCTGTCGCCGCTCGATTTCTTCGTCGTGAAACTCTTCGACATGTCCGCAGTGGGTGCAGACCAGATGATCGTGGTGTTGCATCGCCTTGCGCTCGAATACCGCCTTGCCGGATTCGAAGTGATGTCGTTCGAGCAAGCCGGCTTGTTCGAACTGAGTCAGGGCCCGGTAAACCGTAGCCAAACCGATATCCATGTTTTCACTGAGCAGTAGGCGATAGACATCGTCTGCAGTCAGGTGTTTTCCTTCCTCACGGTCGAAAAGCTCAAGGATTTTCATTCTTGGAAAAGTGGCCTTGAGTCCGATGTTCTTGAGTTCGGTAGATTTGTTCATGACGTGTTCGGCGAAGTAAGTGCGCGTGCTTTCGGTTATGATATGCCGCTTCATATGACTCTGGTTCGGGGCCGTAAGTTTAATGCCATTCGTTCATTATTTTCCCGGATTGATATCAAGCGCCGGAATTTCACGTTTTCTGGGCCTTGCGATCCTGTCGTTGGTGCTTGGCGGGTGCTCTTGGGTGCCGCGTCCGATAACTGAGTACAAGATCGATGTCCAGCAGGGGAACGTGCTGACTCAGGATATGGTGTCGCAACTCAAGCCCGGGTTGACCAAGGACCAGGTTCGCTTTCTGCTTGGCACGCCTGTCTTGATGGACATGTTCCATGCCAATCGCTGGGACTATGTCTATCGCCTGAAAAAAGGCAGCACGGGGGAGGTCGAGATGCGGAAGTTCTCGACATTCTTCGATGCGAGTGACCGTCTGGTTCGTGTCGGCGGCGATGTTGCCGCCCTGGAATCGGCCGATCTATCTGCTCAGCCGACGAACAAGATGCGTGAGCTTGACCTTGGGTCGATACCGGAGGGTACGACAGCTCCCCCGGTCGAGGAGAAAGGGTTTTTCGGAAGAATGTTGGAGAGCGTGGGGTTCTAAATGGAAAAGATAAAAATTGCGGTGGTAGGGGCGACTGGGCGCATGGGGCGCATGATCATTGAAACAGTCCTGAAGGACGATGCAGCGCAACTCGTTTCTGCCATCGATCTGGTGGGCAATCCGATGATCGGAAAACCGGCAGGGGAGTTGGTCGGTATTCCGTGCGATGTCCCCGTGACGAGTGATCCTGAAGCCGGGATTGCCAAGGCGGATTGCCTGATCGATTTTACCCGTCCAGAAGGGACGCTTGAACACTTGGCGATCTGCCGTCGACACAAGGTGGCGATGGTTATCGGAACGACTGGTCTTGACGACGAAGGCAAGCAGATCGTTGCCGATGCCGCAACGGAGATTCCGGTTGTTTTTGCGCCCAACATGAGTGTTGGCGTGAACGTGGTCTTCAAGTTGCTGGATATGGCCTCCCGCATTCTTTCCGAGGGTTACGACATCGAAATCGTTGAGGCCCATCACAAGCTCAAGGTAGATGCACCCTCGGGGACGGCTCTGCGTATGGGTGAGGTAATTGCCGATGCGCTGGGGCGCGACCTCAAGAAATGCGCCATTTATGGCCGAGAAGGCGTGACCGGTGTGCGTGATCCGTCAACGATCGGATTCGCCACGGTGCGTGGCGGCGATATTGTCGGAGACCATACGGTCATGTATTGCGGGACCGGCGAACGTGTAGAGATCAGCCACAAGGCTGGAAGCCGCATGCCGTATGCGCTGGGAAGTTTGCGTGCAGCGCAGTTCCTGTCCGGCAAGAGCAATGGCCTGTTCGACATGCAGGACGTTCTCGGATTGCGTTGAGCTTTGTTGTGATCTCTTTGTCGGCAGGTTGCGATTGCCGGTATCCTGCTTTTCGGATATAATTTTCGCCTATTCAATACATTAAGCGGGAGAGCTGGCGCTCTCCCGCTTTTGCATATCTAAGCTACGGAACAGGAGTTCTTCGTGTCATTGCTACCCTCTCTTCCGCCCGCTGTTCTCGTGCTTGCCGATGGAACCGTTTTTCGCGGTT
>QKII01000084.1 GCA_003249625.1 Propionivibrio sp.
ATGAGTGAAACCCAACGCGACACCGGCACCGGCGCCGCCATTGGCGCCATTGCAGGCGGCCTGCTCGGGGTTGCCACGGCCGGCGGCAACAAGGGCAAGAGCGCAGCTACCGGAGCCGCGATTGGCGCTGCCCTGGGTGCCGGTGGCGGCTATCTCTGGTCGCGGCACATGCAGGACCAGAAAGCCGCGATGGAACAGGCGACACAGGGGACGGGCGTCAACGTCACGCAAACAGCCGACAACCAGCTGAAGCTGGAAATCCCGAGCGACATTTCGTTTGATTCCGGCCGCTACGACATCAAACCCAATCTCCGCCCGATTCTCGATCGTTTTGCCACCACGCTGAACCAGAATCCGGTCACCACGGTGCGAATCATTGGCCACACCGACAGCACAGGATCGGACGCGGTCAACAACCCGCTGTCGATCAACCGTGCCGCCGCCACCCGCGACTACTTGGTATCCCGCGGTGTTTCGGCAAGCCGCATTGGCATCGATGGTCGTGGTTCGCGCGAACCGATTGCGGACAACAGCACCCTGTCCGGCAGGGCGATGAATCGCCGTGTCGAGATTTTTGTCGCGGAAGCAGCTCGCTGAACGAGCGCTCGCGACATTCCGCGCGACATTCCGCGCGACCGGCCGACCCGTCGGCCGCAAAGAAGGAGTGCAAGGCCTGGCCCGACCAGGCCTTTTTTTTCGTTCGAAGAACGACATACCCGTAGACCGGACAAGCCGCCAAAGACATCTGGCCGTATAATCGCGGCCAATAATTGACATCGCCCGCCCACAAGGCCAGACCGTTCGCTCTGGCCTTTGTCGTTTTCATCACATGACTGGCAGGCGTGCTGGAGACACCGTACGAATGAGCTACACCGCCGAATCCATATCCGTTCTGAAGGGGCTGGAGCCCGTTCGCCACCGCCCGGGCATGTACACGCGCACGGACCATCCGCTGCATATCATCCAGGAGGCCATCGACAACGCCGCCGACGAGGCGCTCGGCGGTTACTGCAAACGAATCGCCGTCACGCTGCACACCGACGGTTCAGTCACCGTACAGGACGACGGTCGCGGCATTCCGGTGGAAATCCACCCGGTCGAGGGCGTACCGACAGTCGAAGTCGTGTTCACCCAGTTGCACGCAGGCGGCAAGTTCAACAAGGGTGACGGCACCTCGGCGTACCGCTTCTCGGGCGGCCTGCACGGCGTCGGTGTTTCGGTTACCAACGCACTGTCGACCCGTCTCGAAGTAGAGGTTACGCGCGAGGGTGGGCGGCACCAGCTGGCCTTTTCCGCCGGAGCCGTCATCGAACCGTTGCAGCGCATCGGCGACGCTCCCAAGCGCGCCAGCGGCACGCGCATCCGCGCCTGGCCCGATCCGCAGTTTTTCGACGCCCCCACCATCCCGCTCGGCGAACTCGAGCGCCTGTTGCGCAGCAAGGCCGTCCTGCTGCCCGGTCTCGACATCTCGCTAGCCATCGAAGGCGGCGAAACGAAATCCTGGCGTTTCGAAAACGGCATGCAGCAATACCTCGCAGAACAGGTCGACGGCGAACTGGCGGCGCCGATCTTCACCGGCGAGAAATACGCCGCCGCCGGCGACGAGAACTTCCCGACCGGTTCCGGCGCGGCCTGGGCGCTTTGCTGGAGTGCTGAAGGCAATCTTGCGCGCGAGTCGTATGTCAACCTGATCCCGACGCCGGCCGGCGGCACGCACGAAACCGGACTGCGCCAGGCCGCCTTCGACGCGATCAAGAGTTTCGCCGAACATCACGCGCTGCTACCGAAGGGCATCAAGCTCGCCGCCGACGATGTCTTTTCGCGCGTCAGCTTCGTCCTCGCGGCGCGTGTTCTCGACCCCTCTTTTCAGGGGCAGACCAAGGAGCGACTGAATTCGCGTGACGCCGTCGCGCTGGTCTCGCGAATGTTGCGTGATCCGCTCGAACTGTGGCTCAACGAACACCCCGACGCCGCCAAGAAGATCGCAGAACTGGCGATCAAGGCAGCACAGGCCCGCTCACGCGCTGGGCAGAAGGTCGAAAAGAAGAAGCAGTCGGGCGTCGCCATCCTGCCCGGCAAACTTTCGGACTGCCAAAGCGAGGACCTGAACCGCAACGAAGTCTTCCTGGTCGAGGGCGACTCGGCCGGCGGCTCCGCAAAATCCGGTCGCGATAAAGAGGTACAAGCGATTCTTCCTTTGCGCGGCAAGGTGCTCAATACTTGGGAAGTCGAGCCGGGCAGCCTGTTCGCCAACCGCGAGGTGCATGACATCGCCGTCGCGCTCGGCATCGATCCGCACCTGCCCGACGCACCTGATGCGGTGCTCGACAACCTGCGCTATGGCAAGGTCGTGATCATGACCGACGCCGACGTCGACGGCAGCCACATCCGTGTCCTGCTGTGCACGCTGTTCTATCGCCACTTTCCGAAGCTGATCGAACACGGGCACCTGTATTTCGCGCAGCCGCCGCTGTACCGCCTCGACGTGCCGGCCCAAGGCAAGAAACGCCCGCCACGCAAGCTCTATGCGCTCGACAACGAGGAACGCGAGGCACTGCTCGACCGCCTGCAACTGGAAGGCATCAAGCCTGAAGCGGTAGCGATCTCGCGCTTCAAGGGCTTGGGCGAAATGAATCCCGAACAACTTTGGGAAACCACCATGTCACCCGACACCCGCCGACTGATGCGCGTGCGCCTGCCGCAGGAGGCAGAGGCGAAGCCGGTGATGAACATGCTGATGGCCAAGAACGAATCGGCCGGTCGGCGCGCGTGGATGGAAGCCAACGGCGCTCTGGTTGGCGCGGAGATTTGAGATGACGCATCGTTACGAAGACAACAACACCCCAGACCTCTTTGGCGGATCGACAACCGGTTTGGCAGACCCAACCGCGCCGCCAGCGCCTCCGGCGCCTCCTGAGCCAACAATCACCGCCGAAGACGATGGCGACAGCATCCTGCTGCACGAAACCGCTGCGCGCGACTACCTCGAATACGCCGTCGCTGTAGTAAAAGGTCGCGCGCTGCCGGACGTGAAGGACGGGCAGAAGCCGGTGCAGCGGCGCGTGCTTTTCGCCATGCACGAACTGGGGCTGGCCGCCGGCGCCAAGCCGGTCAAATCGGCGCGCGTCGTCGGCGACGTGATCGGTAAGTACCACCCGCACGGCGACTCATCGGCCTACGACGCGATGGTGCGCGTCGCCCAGCCGTTCTCGCTGCGCTACCCGCTGGTCGATGGCCAGGGTAATTTTGGATCACGCGACGGCGACGGCGCGGCGGCGATGCGTTACACCGAAGCACGCCTGACACCGATTGCCGAACTGCTGCTCGGCGAACTCGACGAAGGCACGGTCGACTTCCAGCCGAACTATGACGGCTCCTTCGACGAACCGGCTTACCTGCCCGCTCGGCTGCCTTTCTCGCTGTTGAACGGCGCATCGGGCATTGCGGTCGGCATGGCCACCGAAATGCCGCCGCACAACCTGCAGGAAGTCGCCAACGCGGCAATCTGCCTGATCGAGAACCCGCGGGCCGACCTCGCCGAACTGATGCAGCATATCCCGGGCCCGGACTACCCCGGCGGCGGGCAGATCATCTCGACGTCGTCAGAGATCGCCAATGCGTACGGCAGTGGCCGCGGCAGTCTGCGCGTGCGTGCTCGATACGAGTTCGAGGAAATGGCGCGCGGCGCGTGGCAGCTGGTGGTCAAGGAACTGCCACCCGGGGTGTCCTCCGCCAAGGTCCTTTCCGAAATCGGCGCGCTGATGAACCCGCAGCCGAAGCCCGGCAAGAAGGCGATCGAGCAGTCGGCCGCGCAGCTGAAAGCGTTGTTCGCCTCGCAACTGGAGCGCGCCCGCGATGAATCAGGCAAGGACGACGACATCCGCCTCGTTTTCGAGCCGGTCAGCTCGCGCCTTGACCGCGACGAGTTCGTCGCCCTGCTGCTGGCACACACCAGCCTGGAAACAACGGCGCCGATCAACCTCGTCGCCGTCGGCCTCGACGGCCGTCCGTGCCAGAAGACGCTGGTCGAACTGGTCGGCGAGTGGTGTCAGTTCCGCCTGACCACGGTGCGCCGGCGCAGCGAATTCCGGCTCGCGAAGGCCAACGACCGCATCCACATCCTCGAAGGCCGGCACATCGTCTTCCTGAACATCGACGAAGTGATCCGCATCATCCGCGAATCGGATGAGCCGAAGCCGGCGCTTATGGCGCGTTTCAACCTCTCGGAACGGCAGGCCGACGACATCCTCGAAATCCGCTTGCGCCAGTTGGCCCGGCTCGAAGGCATCAAGATCGAGCAGGAACTGGAAAAGCTGCGCGCCGAAAAGGCGGAACTGGAGAAACTGCTGGGCAGCGACACGCTGATGCGTCGGCTGGTGGTCAAGGAAATCAAGGCCGACGTGACCAAACACGGCGACGCGCGGCGCACGCTGATCGAAGCGGCGTCAATGGCCTCGCGCTCGGAAGTCGCCGCCGTCGCCGACGAGCCGGTGACGCTGATCGTCTCGACCAAGGGCTGGGCGCGCGTGCGCCAAGGCCACAACCTCGACCTCTCCGCCGTCGCCTACAAGGACGGCGACGGCCCCGGCGTGAATTACGAATGCCGCTCGGTCGATTCTCTGGTCATCATCTCCAACGAAGGCCGCGCCTTCACCGTTCCGATCGCCGCACTACCTGATGGACGCGGCATGGGCGCCCCGCTGCCTTCGTTCGTGGATATGGGGAACAGCCGCATCGCCCACGTTCTGGTCGGCAAGCCGGAGGACGAACTCCTCGTCGCCAAGACCTCGGGCTACGGTTTCATCTGCACCTACGGCGACCTGCTCTCCCGGCAAAAGGCCGGCAAGGCGTTTTTGACAGTCGAGGAAGGCGCGACCATCCTGCCGCTCGCGCGGGTTGCTGACGCGGATCATCTCGCCGCACTCTCGGAGGACGGCCGCCTGCTCGTATTCCCGCTCGATCAGATGAAACGGCTGTCCGGTGGCAAGGGAGTGCAGATCATCGGACTCAAGGACAAGGAGAGCCTGAAGTCGGCCATCGCAATCAAAGGCGCAACGGCCCGTATCACCGGCGTCTTCCGCAATCGTCCGAAGGAACTTTTCTCGGAAGAAAGGCACTTTGGGCAGCGCGCGCGGCGCGGCGCAGCGGTAGGGCTCATCAACAACCCAGTAATTGTCGGTCCTGACGAGGACGCCAACTGACGCCGTCAGCCGCAAACGCAAAGCCCAGTTCCCGATCAAATCGGGCCCGTTGCCCGAGCCCGATTTGATTAGAATCTCCCTGGGATTACCGCTGGGCCAGGCCGAGCCCCCATCTGCCGACTATAAGCTCGGTCACGCCTTCTCGCGTAGCGCGCGGCGCAAAATCTTGCCTATGTTCGTTCTCGGCAGCTCGTCACGGAACTCCACCTGCGTCGGCACCTTGTAGCGCGTCAGGTTCTCTCTGCACAGGGCAAGCAGCTGTTCACCGGTCAGCGACGGATCCCGGCGCACGACGAACAGCTTCACCGCCTCGCCGGTCTTGGCGTCAGGAACACCAATGGCCGCCGCTTCGGCGACACCGGGATGCATCGCGGCCACCTCTTCCACCTCATTGGGATAGACGTTGAATCCGGAAACCAGAATCAGGTCCTTCTTCCGGTCGATCAGCCGCAGATAGCCGTCGCCGTTCATCGTCACCAGGTCACCGGTGCGCAAGAAACCGTCGGGCGTAAATACGCCGGCCGTTTCCGCCGCCTGCTTGTAGTAACCCGTCATCACCTGTGGTCCGCGCACGCATAGTTCGCCCGTCTCGCCGAGCTGTACGTCGTTACCGGCATCGTCGCGGACCACCACCTCGGTCGACGGCACCGGCAGGCCGATCGTGCCGTTGTACTCCTGCAGGTCGATCGGATTGACGCTCACCGCCGGCGCAGTCTCGGTCAGCCCGTACGCTTCGACCAGCGCTTTGCCGGTCAGCACTTTCCAGCGATCGGCCACCGGTTTCTGCACCGCCGCCCCGCCGCCAAGCGAAACCTTCAGTCGCGAAAAATCGAGTTGTCGGAAGCGCTCGTTGTTGAGCAGGGCATTGAACAGCGTATTTACCCCGGTGATGATGGTGAAGGGATGACGTGCCAGTTCCGCGACAAACGCCGGGATGTCGCGCGGGTTGGTGATCAGCAGGTTGGTCGCGCCGACGCGGATCATCAGGAAGCAGTTCGCCGTCATGGCAAAAATGTGATACAGCGGTAACGCCGTGACGACCAGTTCGCCATCCTCGCTCACCACCGAGCTCACCCAGGCATGCGCCTGCAGCATATTCGCAAGCATGTTGCCGTGCGTCAGCATTGCGCCCTTGCTGACGCCTGTCGTACCGCCGGTATATTGCAGGAACGCGAGATCATCGCGCGTTACCGCCACTGGTTCGAAGCGATGGCGCGTGCCGGCAGAGAGACAGTCGCGGAAGTTGGCACATCCATCCAGCCGCCATGGCGGCACCTTACGCAGCACATGCTTGACGACGAAATTGACGGCCAGTCCCTTTGGAAAGACAAGCATGTCGCCGAGCCGCGCCATCACCACGTGCCGGATTGCCGTTCCCGGCAACGCCTGCTCGAGGGTGTGGGCGAAGTTCTCCAGGATAACGATGGTTTCCGCGCCGGAGTCGGCCAACTGATGCTGCAACTCGCGAGCGGTGTACATCGGGTTGCAATTCACCACCACATAGCCTGCACGCAGCGCACCAAACATGCACACGGGATACTGCAGGAGATTCGGCAGCATGATCGCCACGCGCGCACCGCGCGGCAAACGCAATACCGACTGAAGGTAGGCGGCGAACTGGCGCGATGCTTCCTCCAGCCGACCGTAGGTCAGCGAGGCGCCCATATTGAGGTAAGCCACGCGCTCACGGAAACGCGCCACGCTGCGTTCGAACAGATCGACTAGCGACGCGAACTCGCCCGGATCGATTTCCGCGGGGATACCCGACGGGTAGCTCTTCAACCAGATTTTTTCCATCACGCGACCTCGACCAACGTCGCATCGGCGAACAACAGCGCCGCCCGCACCGGCACTTGCGGAAACACGCGCGCCACCGCATCGCGGTAGCCCATCACCTGTACCCGATAATCCGGTAATCGGGCCGTGTTGCCGCCCGAACTTTTGTAGTCGAGAACCCAGACTGCATCGTCGAGTTCAACCAGCCGGTCAATGCGCTGCAATGCTCCCGCCCCGTCGGTAATCTCCAGCTCGTTCCAGGCGCGTCGGTAGCGCTTCGGGTCGAAGAATACCGCCAGATGCTCGGCTGCCAAGAGACGCTCGGCAACTGGCACCACGCGCCGGTACTCCGCGTCCGTGAAGCCCAGCGCCATCCACCAGTCGGTATCGTCGGCCACACCTTCGGTGTGGCGCTCCAGCAGGGCATGCAGCAGGATGCCGAAACGCGCGGCCGCGTCCGTTGGCATTCGCCTTTCGCCGATGGGCGGTAACTGCTCCGAAGCGGCTCCTTCGCAGGCACCTGCAAACTCCTCCGCAAACACCGTGGCCGTAGGCAGGTCGTCGCCGTAGGCAAGTTCCGCGTCCAGTTTCTCCAGCGCCAGCTGTAGACGGCTATAGGGCGTCTCGCCGCGTTCCCGGCTGCTTTCGCAGCCGCTGGCAATGAACACCTGCCGCGCGCGGGTAATCGCCACGTAGAGGAGATTGAGTTCCTCACGCCGGGCTGCGGCCGCTTCGGCGTCGAACAGCGGCTGCCGCGCTGCACCGCGATCGGCCTGGCGCCCGAAGAAGGACAGATGATTCGGCGCCGGCGCATCCGGCGACCAGTCGACCAGCACGTCCCATGCCTCGCCGTTGCGCGGCGACTCGTTGGCACCGAGCAGCCAGACGATTGGCGCTTCCAGTCCCTTGGCGCCGTGAATGGTCAGGATACGCACGCGCCCGGCATCGGTCTGCTCTGTGGCGATCTCGCCCTCGTCAGGCGCATCGTTGGCATCGGCATCGCGCAAGTCGCGCAACTCGTCGATGAAACGCGGCAGGCTCGGATAACGCCCGCCGTCGACGTCAAGCGCCAGTTGCAGCAAGGCGCGCAGATTGGCCTCGACACTGGCCGCCATCGCCGCCGGAACGGCGCTGCGATAGCGCGCCAGCACCTCGCCCTGATGAAAGACACGGTCGAGCAGGTCGTGCGCCGGCAAACGTCCGGCAAACGTCAGCCACTCGCCGAGCAGCCGCGCCGCCCTCGCCAACCGTGCCGTCGCTTCGCCCGCTGCCGCCACGCCGAGCAACCGCTGCCACCAGGACGCTTCCCGGCGAGCAGAGAGAACGAGAAGCTCCTCATCGCTGCAGGCGAACAGCGGCGAGCGCAGGGCGTGCGCCAGCTTCAGGTTGTCAGCGGGTGTAACGAGGAATTCGAGCAACGCCACCATGTCGCATACTTCCAGCGCCGCGAGCAGGCCGCCACGCGAACCGGCATCGAACGGGATGCCGGCCGCCGAAAGCGCACGCTCGTAGCTTGCGAGATGCGTGCGCGAGCGCACCAGCAGCATGATGTCGCCGAAGCACGCCGGGCGGCGCACGCTCGTCCCGTCCGCGCCCTTGGCGTCGATCTGCCACGCTTCGCCGTCGCGCCCGACGATCGCGTTGATTTTCGCCGCCAACGCCTCCGCCTCGCGGGCACGGCGCAGGTCTTCCGGCTCGACGTCGGGCTCGGTCAGTGGATCACGCAGGCCTACGTGCGCCACCTCCTCTTCCATATCGTCATGGCCGAACAAAGGTACCAGCTCGACCCGCCCCGGCAGATCCCCCGCCAGTGAAGCCTGCTGGCGGAACGGGGAAAACTCCGGCACGTCTAGAAACAGCGCGTTGACGACATCGATCACCGGTTTGGCATTGCGCCGCGTCTCGTCCTGCTCGCAGCGCGCGGCATCGAACTCGCGCTCGAGGAAGTCGGCCGCGACGGCGAACAGGCGCGGCTCGGCACGGCGGAAGCGGTAGATCGACTGCTTGGGATCGCCGACGAGGAACACGCCCGGCCGCGCCGCATCCGAATAAGCCGCCAGCCAGGCAAGCAGGATCTGCCATTGCAGCGGGTTGGTATCCTGGAACTCGTCAAGCAGCACGTGCTTGTAGCGCGCATCGAGCCGCGCCTGAAGGAAGGCCGCTGTCTCGTCGTCGCGCAGCAACTGCAGCACCCGCCACTCGGCATCGACGAAATCGATCTGGCGCCGCGCCTGCTTGAACGCTTCGACATGCGCAAGGAAGGCTGTGAAGACTGCGCATGCCTGCCGATTGAAGGCCAGAATACGCTCGGCATTCAGCCGCTCCAGACAATCGATCACCCGCTCTCCGAGCTGCGCGTGGAGTTCGAGGAAGCGCGCAGCCCCCCCCGGAGTGAAACGCTTGTCCAACGTCGCACTTGCTTTCCTCACACGCAGCGTGTTCTTGTCGGTAAGCAAAACGCCCCGCAGCGACTCGAAGCGCGATGGTGCGTCAATAACGTCAAACGCCGCGCGCAACCCCGCAGCTGCGGCCTGATCTGTCTTCAGGTCGCTCTGTTCGAGGAAACCGAGGTAGGCGTGATAACCCAGGTCCCACCCGTCGGCAAAGAAGCCAGCAAGCGCCTCGCCCGGCTCGCCCGCGCCGAGCTGTTCGCTTAGCGAAACGACTACATGTTCCGCTATCGCCGACGGCTCGTCGCCAAAAGCCAGCCACTCACTGCGCCGGTCGAGCGCGCGCCGGATCAGCCGGCGCGTCGAATCGAGCCCGGCGTCGTCGAGCAGGCAGACGAACGCCAGCGTCGCCTCGCTTTCCGGCACCTTGGCGAGCGTGGCGGCAAACGACTGCCAAAGCTCATCGAACAGCCGCGAATCCGCATCGACCAGCGTCGCTCCGGCCAGATTGGCCGACAGCGGCGCCGCATCGACCAGTTGCAGGAACCACCCGTGAAAGGTGTTGACCGTCAGCGCCGGTTGCGCCACCAGCACGCGCTCGTATAAGCCACGCGCCGCGCGCACCGTCTCGCTGTCCGGCGCAACTCCGCGCTCTTCGAGGAACGCAGCCACCTGCGTGTCGGTACCCGTCGCCAGCAGATGCAGCCAATCGACGACACGCTCCTCGATCTCGCGCGCGGCCTTCCGCGTGAAGGTGATCGCCAGGATTTCTCCCGGCGCCACGCCGGCCAGCAGCAAGCGCACGATGCGCGAAGCCAACAGCCAGGTCTTGCCGCTGCCGGCGCAGGCTTCGACGACCACGCTGCGCGCCGGATCAAGCGCCTGCCGGATCAGATTTGAAGGATTTGTCACTGATGCTCGCTCCGCTGTTTCACCCTGTTTTACCTTTTCACCTCGCCGTCATTCTCCCCGAAGCCCCGACTGTCGGGCAATGCGGCAGAACCGGCCAAGCGTGTTGCCTGCCGACGACAGCCGTGCCGCGCGAGGAAGCAACGATCGCCCGGATCGCTACCTCGCACGCGTCGCCGCGACACGACACAACCTCGCCGAAAAAATCCAGGCAACTCCACCAACCCATTGATTAAACGCAAGCTATCAAACCTGGCACGGCACATGCTGAAACATCTCACGAAGGCCGTCCTCCTGTACCGGACAGCCGCCTTCCGCTTTTTCATTTCTGGAGGTTTACCATGCTGAATCAAATCAAACAGCAACTCGGCCCGATAATCGTCTGCGCCTTGATCGCCGCCGCCGTTCTCCTGGCGTTCGTTCCGCATTCCCAGGCGCAGAATCCCGCCGCAGCCGCGGCACCGGCTGGACAGGCGAGTTTCTCCGTAATCGACACCGACCAGGACGGCTTCATCGACAAAAAGGAAGCTGCCGCCAGCGAACCGGTGGCCAAGGTATTCGATCCCGCCGACGCAAACAAGGACGGCGTCCTTTCGCCAATGGAATACGCCAAGGCAGCGACGGCGAAAAACTGAGCCTTGCCCGGGGTCGGCATCATGTACGCCGCCCCCCGGTACAACATCAGACGAACTCCCGGCGACACAACCCGCGCATCTCGCACCAAGCGCAGACACGCTCGACACCGTGCGCCGGCAAGCATGCGCCGGCATGCAGCGCGTCGAACGCGGCGACCAGCCGCTGCCCCTGCGCCGCGACCGCGGCCGTCAGCGCCTCCGCATCGTCAGCACTCGCGACCGCAACCACCCGTTCGTCGTCGAGTGCGACGTAGGCCGCCTGCACGGCATTGCCGTGCATCAGCGCATAGGCTGGTAGCTGGACGTCGTCCTTGAGCCGGTCGCGAATCACCTTGACTGCCTGCGTCTTGTAGTCGTAGAGGGCTGCGACGTCGCTGTCGGATCGACTATCGATACGATCGATGCGCCCGTACAGTTCGACGCTGCCACCCTCGGCCAGCGACAGGACTCGACTGACCTTCACCTCCGCCAGCGCCCAGCGCCAACCTTCCTTCTCTTTTTCGCGCTGCCAGGCCAGGTAGCCCGGCAGGCGCTTTTCCCAACGCTGGCGCCAGCCGGTGGCCAGGAAATTGTCGGCCACAGCCGGCGCGAACACTTCGGCGACGCATGCCTGCAATGCCAGCAGCGCGGCATCTTCCGACAGCGCGGAGACGCTCGGATGCTGCTGATGGAAACGTTCAAGCACGCGGTGCACCAGTTCACCGTAATCACTCTTGCCCATTTCCTCGCTGACCTCGTCCATTTCCCCGAGGCCGAGCACATGGCGGGCGAAGAAACGGTACGGACAGGCGACGAGACTGGCGTAGGCGCTGACCGATACGCGCACCGGTATCCGCGTTGACGGAGCCACCGGCGCCGCGGGCCGCGTCGGCTCAGCTGCGGTGGCGAGGTCCGGCATCGCCTCGCTGCGGGCCGGCAATGGCCGGCGCAGCAGATCGTCCCCCCAGGCGAGCTGGTTCAGCGTCGAGAGCAGCGACAATTCCGGCGCGAGGAGGTTGGCCTCGCCGTCCTGCATCGACTGCCAGGTGACCGTTACACGCGGCACGGTGGCCAGCAGCAGTTCAAGGTCGCGCTTGAGTTCGCGCTCGTCATCCGCGCGCGTCTTCAGCCCCAGTTCGCGACGCACGGACTGGTTGAAGAAGGCCGCGTGTCCGCCGGGCGCGAGTTGCCGCGCATCGCCGCCGAGCAGCAGCGCGGCCTCGAACCGGCGCAGGCAGACGGCATTGAGCGGCGTGACGACGATCGGGCTGGCGATGCTGCTGTCGCGGAAGCTCGCCCCCTCGAACTCGCGATTCAGCCAGTCCCGCCATGTGGGAAAGCCGAATTCCGCCGTCGTACCCGCCAGTTCCTGTCCGCGTTTTTCCAACAGATCAAGCACCGCCTGGCCAGCGACATCACCGCCGAACGCATCCAGCGCACCCACAGCATCGAGCCCCTTCTTCAGTCGGTCGATCCAGCGCGACATGGACGCCGGCCTGGCGTTCAACAACGTGCTGGCCGCTTCGACACGGTCGAGCAGCGCGAGGCCCACGGGCTTTCCCTCGTCCGTCGATTCGAGCAGGCAACGCCGGATGCGGGCGATACCGGACTTGACCGACGCCCGCCTGATCGCGGCCTCGAGTGCAAAGACGGCAGCCTGGCGTACGTCAGGCTCGATGTCGGAAAAAACGAAAGGCGACTTGCAAAGGTCCAGAAAATCCCGGTGATAGGCATTGCCCGCTGCTGTTTCAATCAGCGCATCGACCACGGCAGCCGCCCGCGAAGTCGACAACAGCCAGCCCGTTTCGTCACTGACCAGTACCCCCTCGCGATCGAGGAGCGCGCGCACCCGCCGTGCACTCAGCCGATCCTGCGCTACCAGCGCAATACGGCGTAAACCCGCCCGCAGCCAGTCGCCCACCTGCGCCACAGCGGCCTGTGCCTCGTGCTCACGTCCGCTCGTCGGGACAAACTGCACGCGGCCACGCAGCGGACTTTCAGAAAACCGCAGCCCGATCTCGCGGGCACGCTCGTACACCGGCAAAGACAACGCGGCGGGCCAAGCGGCATCGAGGGTCGCCAGCAGCGGCGTCGGGCAGTCCTCGCGCGGCGCGGGATAGGTTATCTGAAGCGGCTGCGTTTCACCGTAATGGCGGAAGAATTCACGTTCGGCTGGATCAAGCGACTCCCCCGGCGCTGCATCGAGCAGGACGAAAAGGGGCTGCGGCGCTTCAGCCTCGCCAGCCTGGCGCACCAATTCGGCGAGGCGCAGGCGGTAGACCGCGGCATTATCGGGCGCGCCAGCTGCCGCTAGCGCCCGCCAGAGTTCGTGCACGACGCGTGTCTCGAAGGCCAGCGGCGAGGAATTGCGCAGGGCGTAGGCCCGTTGCAACTGTTCAGCAAGCTCACCTTCACCGGCCGGCAACGCGACGGCCGCCGCCGTCAGTTCGTCGAAGAGTGCTGCCATTTCCGCCGCGATGCCCCACAACGCCGCCTCATCGAACCACCCCTTGCCGCGCAGCGCTTCGTAGAGCAGCACGTGGCGTTGACTGGCCGGAAGGGGTTCGGGGATGTCCGCCAATGGCGCGGCATTTACCCAATTCTTGAGGGTATCGAAATGGGGAAGCAACATCGGCGAAGATGTCGCTGCCGCCATTTTGACCAGCGCGGCACGCAGTTCGACGGCCATCGGCAAGGCAGGCACCAGCACCTGCAATGCGGAAAGATCGCCGTCGCGCGCCCACGACGCCGCGCCCTCGAGCAGTCGCTGCGCCGCCGCTTCGTAGAACGCCTCGCCGGGCGGCAAGGCGCACGCTGGAAGTTCTGCGGGATCGTGCTCCATCGACAGCGGCAGACTCAACGCTCCAGCTTGTCCAGCTTGTCGGCGACACCGTTCCAAGCGTCGGCCTCATCCGGGGGCTCCTTGCGCTCGGAGATGACCGGCCAGGTCTTGGCCAACTCGGCGTTCAGCGCGATGAAACCGCGCATGGCATCCGGCACATCATCCTCAGCGAAGATCGCAGAAGCCGGGCATTCGGCCACGCACAAGGTGCAATCGATACACTCCTCGGGATCGATGACCAGGAAATTCGGTCCCTCGTGGAAGCAATCCACCGGACATACGTCCACACAATCGGTGTATTTGCACTTGATGCAATTTTCGGTAACGACGTAGGCCATGACGTACCTCTCCATTCTTGGCTGATTGCGGGGAGAAGACTATAGCGCAACTGCTTCCCCGAAGCGGGCACGCGACGGCGCCTGCAAATACTTCGACACGGTTGAACCCCGCCCGTTCAGGAATCGCGGCGCGGCAACAGGTGACGGAACAACCAGCTGCGCGGCGGCTCGATACCGGTACGCACAAAAGCAAGCGGGCTCGGTTCGAGAAGGAAGCGCCGCTGCAGTTCGCCCTCCCCACGCTGACCGGCAAACAGGACTCGGTCGCCGGAAAGCAACTGCGTATCCTCGGCAGGCAAGGGGATTTCCTTCTTCTTGCGCAGCAGCAACAAGGGAACCGCGCTGATCCTCTCCGGCGGCTGTTCCGGATTGATCAGCAGGTCACCGATGGTCAGCGGCGGATCGACCTCCGGAGCCAACGCCTCGCGCAGCCCGGCGTAGGACGAGAAACAGTCGAAAACCCACATGAATGGCACTTTTTCACCGACATGCTTTTCCAGCAACAGCCCGGTCTGCCGGGCCATCTCTCCGCCATCTTCGTCGAGATATCTGAGGAAGCGGATCAGCAGCGGCGAGGTCAGCAACTGGCGCGCCTTGTGCGAAACGACTTCAGCCTTGACGAAACGCAGGTTGGCCATCGACGCATCGATCAGTCCAGCGTTGGCCACGTTGGCCTGGCGAATGACGACATACACCGCAGGATTGATCGAACGAGCGCGCGTCACGGTCGCCAGGTTCAGTGCATCGCTCTCGGTACATACGACGATGCCCACCGCCTTCCTGACCTCCGCCGCCACCATCTCACGGGTCACACCGGCCTGATACTGCAACGCGGCGTTCTCGCCCTGCTTTCGCGCATCAAGTTCGACCAGCGACGAGGTCACGCCGGCATTCCCCAGCGCCGATACGAAATACTCGGCAAAGCTGCCGGAGCCGAAGACAACCCAGTGCCCCTTCGGTAGATTGAGCGGCTCGGGACGCATACCGCCCGGCAGGCCCGACAGCCATTCGATCACCCGCAATCGCTCGGGCGAGCCCATGTCCAGGTTGATATTGTTGGCGAAACTCTGAAACGGGTTGATCAGTTCTATGTTGCGGAACGACTCGAGGTTGGCTTGTGCAATCTGGGTGTGCACCCGGGCGATGATGCGCAGCGAGGGATTGAGAACCGTCCCGCCGATAGCTACGGACTGGTTGGTGTCGTCGTTCCCGGCAAGCGCCACCATCGCCACGCATTTACGATGCGTCACGCCCGCATCGACGAGTACGTCCGGCAAGCGGCTGTCGGCCGCGAGGAAAAGCGGTGGGTAATGAAATTCCTCGATCTCGATGCGCGCAGCCCGCTCCGGCCGCATCTCGACGATCACCATGCGCTGCCCCATCCGGTCGAGCATTCTGGCGAGCATGATGCCGCTCTGCCCGTAGCCAACGATCAGGACGAACGGTTCCTGCTGCGCGGCCACCCGCAAGGCGAAGCGACGCCGCGCCACCGCGTCGCGCAGCGTCTGATCCTGCGAAAGGTGAAAGATGCTGCCGAGTGCGTAGGCCCAGGCCACCACGCACAGGTAGATGCAGACGATCGTCCAGGCGCGCTGCGGGTCGGAGAAGGTGTGCGGCAGTTCACCGAAACCGATCGTCGTCGCGGTATAACTGATGAAATAGAGCGCATGAAAAAAGCCGATGCGCACGGCATTCCCGTTCTCGTCGACACCGGGGATCAGCACCAGTCCCCATACCGACACCGCATAGGCAATGATCAGGACGATCAGCGGCCGGCGCAGCCGGCGCAGAATGACGAAAAGAACTTCGTTCACGCTTAGCCCCCGCGACTCAACGGGTCTGGCGCAAGGTCTCGCTGATCAGCAGAATCACCGAAATGAGATTGGCCACGAGCGCACCGCCGCTGAGCGAGACGACCGTCGACATTGTTTCCCCCGTCATGGGCAGATCATTGATATTGACCTGCCATGCCCAAAAGCACGATGCTGCCAACAGTTGCAGCATGGCCACCATGCTGGTCGCCAGATGCGTCGCCCCGATGTGGGTGCGGTCACCAAATTTCATGACCAAGGCAATCAGATTGACGACTACCGCGGCGAACAGGTGGCCCGCATCATGGACTTTCACGTTGTCGATTTCGCCGATGAAAAAGCCGAAATTCAGCGTGCAGGCAAAAATGACGAAAAAACCGAAGATGACTTTTTCCAGATTCATTGCGGCTCCCTGTACGTGAAGTGTTGTATTTCTGCCGATCATACGGAGTCGAAATTCGGCTGTAAATCACCGATGATGCGCGCCAAACGGCCACAGCGTGGGCGCCACAGGTACTATGACAAAGAAGCACGGCGAGTCCTCGCGTGCTTCCAAAGGTATTTTTTTTTCGCTACGATAGAACTTCATCCGGGCAACGCCCATCTACTCTACCCATTCCCACGACTACACCCACGAGGCATTCGATGAGTGAACATATCCATTACGTCTCTGACGACACCTTTGCTGCCGAGGTTCTGCAGGCCACTGAACCGGTCCTGCTCGACTTCTGGGCCGAATGGTGCGGCCCCTGCAAGATGATTGCGCCGATTCTCGACGAGATCGCAGCCCAGTATGCCGGTCGACTGAAGATTGCCAAGCTGAACATCGACGACAACCCGACGACGCCAGCCAACTTCGCCGTGCGCGGCATTCCGACGCTGATGCTGTTCAAGAACGGGAACGTCGAAGCCACCAAGGTCGGCGCGCTTTCCAAGTCGCAACTCACCGCATTTATTGACAGCCACCTGTAAACTGGCTAACCTCCGCCTGAAAGTCGCGGCCCCCCTCCCAGAATAGAGAGACAATCAGGCCCGGCCCTGCTTTCAGGCGTTGATTTCCGTCACGACACGGTCGAGACTCAGCAGCAAAACTCCCGGCATCACCCAAACCTCACATCCGAATTCCCGTTTGCGCCGATCGCGCAGCGACCCCGGCATCTCCGGCTATCCTCAAGCACATACTCCGCTCATGCATTTATCCGAACTAAAAGCCCTTCATGTCAGCCAGTTGCTCGACATGGCCGTTGCCAACGATATCGAAGGCGCCAACAGGCTGCGCAAACACGAACTGATCTTCGCCCTCCTGAAGAACCAGGCGAAGAAGGGCGAAACCATCTTCGGCGACGGCACGCTGGAAACCCTGCCCGATGGCTTCGGTTTCCTTCGCTCGCCAGACACGTCGTATCTGGCCAGTACCGACGACATCTACGTCAGCCCAAGCCAGATCCGCCGCTTCAACCTGCATACCGGCGACACCATCGAGGGCGAGATCCGTACGCCGAAAGATGGCGAACGTTACTTTGCACTGGTCAAAGTCGACCGAATCAATGGTGAGCCGCCGGAAGCGTCGAAGAACAAGATCCTGTTCGAAAACCTGACACCACTGCATCCCGAACAGCACATCAAGCTTGAACGCGAAATTCGTGGCGAGGAAAACACGACCAGCCGGATCATCGACATCATTTCGCCGATCGGCAAAGGCCAGCGCGGTTTGCTGGTATCAAGCCCGAAGAGCGGCAAGACGGTGATGATGCAACACATCGCGCACGCGATTACCGCCAACCATCCCGACATCAACCTGATCGTCCTGCTGATTGACGAACGTCCCGAGGAAGTCACCGAAATGACCCGCTCGGTGCGCGGCGAAGTCGTCGCCTCGACCTTCGACGAGCCGGCCACGCGCCACGTCCAGGTCGCTGAAATGGTCATCGAAAAGGCCAAGCGCCTCGTCGAGCACAAGAAAGACGTCGTCATTCTGCTCGACTCGATCACTCGCCTCGCCCGCGCCTACAACACGGTGCAGCCTGCCTCCGGCAAGGTCCTGACCGGTGGCGTCGACGCCAACGCGCTGCAAAAACCCAAGCGCTTTTTCGGCGCGGCACGCAATGTCGAGGAAGGCGGTTCGCTGACAATCATCGCCACGGCGCTGATCGACACCGGCAGCCGGATGGACGACGTGATCTACGAGGAATTCAAGGGCACCGGCAACATGGAGATCCACCTGGATCGCCGCATGGCTGAGAAACGCGTCTACCCGGCAATCAACGTCAACCGCTCCGGCACCCGCCGTGAAGAGTTGCTGCTGATGCCCGACGTGCTGCAAAAGATGTGGGTACTGCGCAAGCTGCTGTACAACATGGACGATCTTGAGGCGATGGAATTCCTGCTCGACAAGATCAAGGCCACGAAGACCAACAACGAGTTTTTCGACTCGATGCGTCGCTGATTCCGATTAACGCCTTGTCAATTCGATTGCCAACCGACGAAAAAACAAGGATAATCCCGCGTTCTCCGGAGCCGGCCACCGAGACGACGTACGTTTGCTTCGAGCCGGCTAGATTTGACCAGAAGGAATTTCCAAGATGAAATCCGATATCCATCCCGATTACAACGAAATCGACGTCACCTGCTCCTGCGGTAACACCTTCAAGACGAAGTCGACGATGAAAAAGGCACTTCACGTCGAAGTCTGCTCCGCCTGCCACCCGTTCTACACCGGCAAGCAGAAGATCATCGACACCGCCGGCCGCGTCGAGAAGTTCAACAAGAAGTACGGCACCAAGGCCAAAGCGGCCTGAGGCAACGCCAAAGGCGAGTTTGCGGACTCGAAAAAAAGAGGCAGCCCCCAGGCTGCCTTTTTTGTTTGAGCGACAAACAAGCGAACGGCACCTGTCATGCCCTTCCTCGAAGAAAAACAACGTTCTCGCGGGATAACCCTGCCGCCCAGCGGCTGGGTGCTGACCCTGCTGCTCGTCGTCTACATCTTCACCGGACTGATTGGTCACGATCCGTGGAAGCACGACGACGCGATTTCGATCGGCATTGCCTTCGATATCGCCGAACACGGCAACTGGCTGACCCTGCAACTCGCAGGAAGACCGTACCCCGACGCACCGCTCTACTACTGGATTGCCGCAACGCTCGGACAGCTATTCTCCTGGCTGCTACCGTTCCACGACGCTGCCCGGCTGACCAGCGGCATCTTTACCCTGCTGACGCTTGAATTCATCCTGCTGGCCGCACGGGAACTGCACGGCAAGGAACAAGCTGCCGCCGCACCGTTGATTCTCGCCGGCAGCATTGGTTTTCTGTTCCATGCACACGAGGCCCAGCCAATGCTGGCCGCGCTCTCCGCGCACGCGGCCGCGTATTGGGGACTTGCATTGTTGCCCCGCGCCCGCTGGCGCGCCGGCGTGATTTTTGGCGTCGCACTCGCCTTCGGCTTTCTGGCAAATGGTCTGCTGCCGATCCTGACGCTCGGACCTCTTGCCGTCATCACCTTGACGAAATCCGATTCTCCTTTGGCCGACACTGGAGCGCTTCTGGCGGGAATACTCGCAGGCGCGATTCCAAGCGGCCTCTGGCTGGCGGCGGTCAATAACGCTTCTCCGGAGTACCTGGCAGGCTTCTTTCAGGCAGAACTCACGGCTCTCTCCCGCCCGGTCACTCCGGGAACCAATCTCTCTCGTTATTTGGGATTGCTCCCTTGGTATGCCTGGCCAGCGCTGCCGCTCGCCGCGTGGTCGCTATGGAGCAAACGCAGAATGCTGGGGGCACGCGAAATCGCCATCCCGGCCATATCGTTCTTCTCCATTCTTACCCTTCTCGTGAGCTTTGTCGGCATGCGCAGCGCAACCGCCCTGCTCCTGTTGCCACCACTGGTTTTGCTCGCGGTTCCCGGCTCCGGATCACTGCGACGCGGCGCGGCGAACGCCTTTAACTGGTTCGCGATGATCACCTTCACCCTGTTCGCGGCAATTGTCTGGATCGGCTGGAGCGCGCTGGCGTTCGGCTGGCCGGAACGATTGGCCCAACGTGCCGTCCGCCTTTATGCCGGATTCGTTGGCGGGTTCGACGCTCTGGCATTCTGCTTTGCCTTGGTGTTCACCGGTATCTGGTTCTGGATGATCGTCACGACACCAAGGTCGCCGATGCGCAGCATCATGCACTGGATGGCCGGCCTGACCCTGTTCTGGCTTCTCCTGGCCAGTCTGTGGATGCCGTGGATCAACTACGGGAAGACCTTCCGCGCCGTTTCCGCATCACTGAAAACGGAACTGCCGGCGAAACTCGACTGCATTGCAGCATCCAACCTCCCGCTTGCCTTCCGAGCGTCTCTCGATTATTTCGAAGGCATCCGCACGCTGCCGCAAAAGAGCGACGAGGCTGCGAAATGCTCTTGGCTGCTGCTTCAAGGCACCGTTCGCGATTCAGGCAGTCTTGCCGCCTCGGGTTGGAAAGAGGTGTGGAGCGGAAATCGACCAAGCGACCGGCGTGCGAGCGATAAATTCCATCTGTTCAAGCGCGCCCGCAAGGCAAACCCGCCGCCCAGCCTGACCAACCTCGAAGCGGAAACTCCACCGCCAGACGCGCTGACACCAACGCGCATTCCGGCAGAGTGACCCGCGACTGAAACCGCCTTCGCCTCTACAGGCGAATGAATTTTTCCCGGTAGTACTTCAATTCCTCGATCGACTCGCGGATGTCAGCCAGCGCCGTGTGCGCCGATTCCTTCTCGAAGCCCTTGGCCACCTCCGGCGTCCAGCGCCGGCAGAGCTCCTTCAAGGTACTGACGTCGATGTTCCGGTAATGGAACCAGTCCTCCAGCACCGGCATGTAACGCGCCATGAAACGCCGGTCCTGGCCGATCGAGTTGCCGCACATCGGGCTGACGCGTTTGGCCACGTAGTCCTGCATGAACGCCAGCGCAGCCGCTTCGACCGCCGCCTCGTCAAGCGTCGAGGCGCGAACACGATCGATCAGCCCCGACTTGCCGTGCGTGTTCTTGTTCCAATCGTCCATCGCATCGAGAACTTCGTCCGACTGATGCACGGCCCAGACCGGCGATTCGGCAACGGTGACGAGATTGCTGTCAGTGACGATCATCGCCATCTCGATGATGCGGTCGCGCTCCGGCTCAAGGCCGGTCATCTCCATGTCCAGCCAGACGAGATGATTTTCGCTCTGTGCCATATAATCAGTCCCTCTCGAAAAACCCGCATTCTGGCACAGCTTGATGCTCAACTCCTTTTCAGTCGTTTTTCTTGCCGCGCTGGCCCTGATGGTCACGCTGCGACTCTGGCTCGGACTACGCCAAGTCACACACATCCTCCGGCATCGCGATGCTGTCCCGCCGCAGTTCGCCGAACGCGTATCGATCTACGCGCACCAGAAGGCCGCCGACTACAGTGTCGCCCGAACCCGATTCGGTCGGTTGGGACTGGCCATGGAAATCATTGCCCTTCTCGCATTCACTTTCGGCGGCGGCTTGCAGTTTCTACATGATTTCTGGTCGGCACGACTCGACGGGCTGTTCTACGGCGTGGCATTGATCATCAGCGTGATCGCTATCTCAGGCATTGTCGATCTCCCCCTGTCGCTTTACACACAGTTCGTCATCGAGGAACGTTTCGGCTTCAACCGGATGACCCTGCGCCTGTTCTTTTCCGACCTCGCCAAGCAACTCGCATTAGGCGCCATCATCGGCATCCCGGTGCTGCTTGCCGTGCTGTGGCTGATGGCGCAGATGGGCGAACATTGGTGGCTTTACGTCTGGCTCTTCTGGTGCGGTTTCAACCTGCTGATACTGTTCATTTACCCGGCGTGGATCGCACCGTTGTTCAACAAATTCACGCCACTCGAAGACGCCGCTCTAAAGCAGCGTATCGAGGCGCTGCTGGCCCGCTGCGGCTTCGCCAGCTCCGGGCTGTTCGTGATGGACGGCTCGAAGCGCTCTGCGCATGGCAACGCCTACTTTACCGGCTTCGGCAAGACCAAGCGCATCGTTTTCTTCGACACGCTGCTCGGCCGCCTGCAGCCAGAGGAGGTGGAGGCCGTGCTCGCCCACGAACTCGGGCACTTCAGTCATCGACACATCGTCAAGCGGATCGTGATGATTTTCGCAATGACACTGTTGCTGCTCTACGCGCTAGGGCAACTGATGACTACCGACTGGTTTTTCACCGGCCTCGGGGTATCGCATGCTGCTGCGCACAACACGGCGATGGCGCTGATCCTGTTCTTCCTCACCGTTCCGGTCTTCACATTCATCACCACACCGCTGGCCAGCCTGTTGTCCCGGCGCCACGAATACGAGGCCGACCGCTACGCTGCCGCACACGCATCGGCAACCGATCTGGTGCAGGCGCTGGTCAAGCTGTATGAGGACAACGCCGCGACGCTGACGCCGGATCCTCTGCACTCCCTGTTCTACGATTCGCATCCGCCCGCCGCGCTGCGCATTGCCCGGTTGACCGCCTCGACGTGAAGCTCGACGGCACCGTTATTGCCGCGCACGGCCGGCACTATCTCGTCGAACTGGCCGACGGCAGCACTCTCCCCTGCTTTCCGCGCGGGAAAAAAAGCGATCTGGCCTGCGGCGACCACGTCACCGTCACTCGCAGCGGCGATAATCAGGGCGTCATCGACAGTACTCTGCCGCGGCAAACACTGCTCTACCGTTCGAACGAATACCGGCAGAAACTGATTGCCGCGAATGTCACGCAGATCGTCATCGTCGTCGCCACCGAGCCGTCCTTCTCCGAAGAGCTCATTACCCGCTGCCTTGTCGCTGCCGAGAGTCAGGACATCCGCGTACTGATCGTGCTGAACAAGTGCGACCTGAACGAGCGTCTTCCGCAAGCCGAAGCGACACTCGCGCCCTTTGCGCGACTCGGCTACCCGCTACTGCAGCTCTGCGCCAAAACAAGCGTCGAGCGCCTGCGCTCGCTACTTGCCGGGCAGACGAGCGTGCTCGTCGGCCAGTCAGGCATGGGTAAATCAACGCTGGTCAACGCACTGATTCCCGATGCCAACGCCCGAACCCGGGAGATTTCAGAGGCACTCGACTCCGGCAAACACACCACTACGCACGCCACGTTGTACCGCATCGACGAGAAAACAGCCCTCATCGACTCTCCCGGCCTGCAGGAGTTCGGACTGCATCACCTGTCGAACAGCGAACTCGAACACGGATTCCGCGAGTTGCGTGAGTTCGTCGGCCAATGCCGCTTCCGCAACTGCCGACACGACAAGGAACCGGGCTGCGCCATCCGTGAAGCCGTCGAATCCGGGCAAATTGACGCCGGACGCTACGCAAGTTTCCGCGCGCTTTTTCGCGAAACCGCGCAATAGTGCGATAAACGTAGTCAACGAGAGACAAAAGCTGCGATTGGCTCGTTACATCGTGATAAGCTGTGCCGCCCCTTTGGATTAAAACAGCTTCATACGCGCTATGGATACGCCCGTCACAACACCGGCACAAGACGCCCGCAACTTGCTGAAAACGCTGCAGGAGCGTTTCCAGGTTTTTCGTGATTTTCAGCCACTCGCCATCGGAATCGACAAGCAGTTGATTGCGACCGACGCCAACATCAACCGCAAGGTTCTGCGCCTCGCCCTTGGCATGCACACCAATTCGTACCGCTATCTGAAGTCGATGGAGAAGGCGACCCAGCGCTTCAACCTTGATGGAACGCCAAGCGCCGAGGTCCCTGAAGAGCATCGCAAGCACGCCGCCGACATCCTGCGTGAGCGCTTCAAGAAAGAAGTTGCCCGGCGCAAGGCGCAAAGGGAAGCGGAAGCCGCGGAAAAACAGCGCACCGAAAAACTGAACCAACTGGTCCAGAAGTTCGGCAAGAAAAACTAGTAGTCAGTTACGCTGGTTTGCGTGGATGCCGAGTTGCGCATCCGCACCCCGGACGCGTGAAGCGTATGAGCATGCGGTGCATGCCGAGGGTGGTGGGATCTGCGTGACTGAGTACTGGACCGGCCAGCTACTCGGGCAACTTTCCGAGAGGCAGTTTTGCCTGCTTTGCCGTATCCCACTCTGCCATGAGGCGCCACGCACGCGAGGGATCCTGCAATACGACATTCCAACGCCCCGCGATATCGGTGGTAAGCGGCGCCGCGTAGACGCCACTGTTCTCCGCCAAGGACAGCCGGAACGACTGATCACGGCCGCTCCGCGTCGGGTGCAACAGATCCAGTTGTAGCGTTTCCGGCAGTTGCGCAAACTTGCCTGACTGGAGCGAAACCCGAAGAAGCCGGCGGCCCGAATCGATCGACACCGCAGCCGTCACACCCAGCGCCGCCGCCAACCGGTCGCGCGCCGTCACCTGATTGATGGCCAGTCCCTGTTTGTAATAGTCATCAGCCACCAGTCCGTCATTGCTGCGAAGCGCCAGCCAGAGCGTGATCGCCGCAGCGACGATCACAACGAACGGGCCGGCCATCAACAGCCAGGGCCAAGGGTGCCGATACCAGGGAACAACGGGAGCAAGCGGAGGCGTCATGGCATGTAGAAGGTTGATTTTTCCTGAACGGCGATACGGTCGTTTTCAAGGGAGCGAACGTCGAAGACGATCTTGTTCGACCCCTTTTGCGCCCCCCCGTCCTTGACCGACGCCACCACGACGAAGTTCCGGTTCGATGCGGCAGGAACCTCCAGTACCGCCCCGCCAACAATCGCAATTCCGTCGATTCCCTCGACAGCCACCGCGTAGCGATGCGGCGCCTCGTCGGTGTTCATCACGTGCAGTTGAAACACGTTCTCGATCTGCTCGTCATCCGCCTCACGGTACAGCGTTGCCCTGTCTCGAATCACATCGACTTTGAGCGGCAGACGAGTGGCCAGGCTCCACAGCGTGGCACCAACGATCAACAACAGGATCGACGCGTAGATCAGGGTACGCGCCCGCAACAGATGCCCGACGATATCGCTGCCAGAATAGTGTCGCGCCAAGGCATTCTCCGTCGAATAACGGATCAGGCCGCGCGGGAGTTTGACCTTGTCCATGACCTCATCGCACGCGTCGATACACGCCGCGCAGGCGATGCACTCGAGTTGCAATCCCTTGCGGATATCGATGCCTGTCGGGCAAACCTGCACGCACACGCCGCAGTCGATGCAGTCGCCTAATACAACCGACGGATCGGCGTTCTTGCGGCGCGGACCCCGCGGCTCCCCGCGTTGCAGGTCGTAACCGATGATCAGCGTGTCGGGGTCGAACATGACGCCCTGAAAGCGAGCGTAGGGGCAAAGATATTTGCACATCTGCTCGCGCATGAAACCGGCCATCAGATACAGAAAACCCGAATAGAAGCAAATCCAGAAGATTTCCCAGCCGCCCAACGTGAAAGCGCCGACCGACTGCGCAAGTTCGCGAATCGGCGAAAAATAGCCAACGAAGGTAAATCCGGTCCACAACGCAACCACACTCCAAAGCAGGTGCTTGACCAGCTTCAGGCGGAATTTGCGCGCTGACATCGGCTGGGCATCCAGCTTCATTCGAGCCGGACGATCACCCTCGATGCGGCGCTCGATCCACATGAAAATCTCTGTATAGACTGTCTGCGGACAGGCGTAACCGCAGAACAGGCGCCCGCCGATCGCCGTCACCAGAAACAGCGCATAGGCCGAAATGACCAGCAGGACAGCCAAGTAAATCGCGTCCTGCGGCCAGAAGACCATCCCGAAAATGTAGAACTTGCGTTCGACCAGGTGGAACAGCACCGCCTGCCGACCGCCCCAGTCCAGCCAGCACAATCCGTAGAACAGCACCTGGGTGAACCACACCATGATCCAGCGCCAGTTGTTGAACAGCCCGCGTACGCTGCGGGCGTAGACCTTTCGCCGCTTCTCGTAGAGACCGGCCGCAGCCGTATTGACCGGTTGGGGTTGGGGCGTAGCCATCTTGCTCATGAGGACGCTCTGTACCGAATTGCCGAAAAAGGTTGGCGGCCAAAAAAAGCCGCCCGGAATAACCCGCTTATTTCCCTGCAGCGCCGGAACTCAGGCCCAGCACGTAAGCTGCCAGGACGTGAATCTTCGCATCGCCAAGGAAGTCCTTCCACGCCGGCATCTGATTGTTACGCCCATTTACGATGGTCTCGACGATCTTCGCCTCGGAACTGCCATAGAGCCAGACCCTGTCGGTCAAATTTGGAGCGCCAAGTGCTGTCATTCCCTTGCCATCCGCTCCATGACAGGCGAAACAAACGGCTCCGAAACGCTCCTTGCCCTTCGCTGCCAGTTCCGCGTTGTGCGAAAGTCCGGAGAGCGAACGAACGTAGTTGGCAATTTCTTTCGCACCAGCTTCTCCACCCACGGCATCGGGATTGCCGCCGTACGGTGGCATCATGCCGATCCTGCCGGTGGTGATCGTTTCCACAATCTTCTCCGGTTCGCCTCCCCACAGCCAGTCCTTGTCGGTCAGGTTGGGATACCCCTTGTCGCGCGATCCCTGCGCCGTCGCCCCGTGACACTGCATGCAGTAGGTCTGGTAGAGCCGCCCGCCCATCTCCATGGCGTCCTTGTCGGCCGCTACCGTCGCGAGATCCATCTTCAGGTATTTCTCGAACAACGGCCGGATTTCCGCCTCGACACGCTCGACCTCCTTCTTGTGCTCGTTTGCGGTGCTCCAGTTGAACACGCCCGGGAAACGCCCGAGCGCCGGATAAAGAGCGACATAGACAAGCGCGAAAACGACCGTGGCGTAAAACAACCACATCCACCAGCGCGGCAACGGGTTGTTGTATTCCTCGAGTGTTTCATCCCAAACGTGGCCAGTCGTATCGGTGGTCGGCCCGCCGCGCCGCGCCAGACTCTGCGTCCACAAGAAGATGGCGCAGGCCACGATGCTGATCAGGACGATCAGGATGATGTACCAGTTCCAGAACTCGTTAACGAAGTCGCTCATGATGTTTTCCTTTGTTCCTCAACGGAAGAAAAACCACGTTCGGCGCGCTCGGCATCGACATCCGAGAACGGCAGATTGGCGGCTTCCTCGAAGCGCTTCTTGCTGCTCTTGAGGCCATAGGCCCACCAGACGATGCCGAGGAAGGTGACGAACGACAGAACCGTCACCGCGGAACGCAAGTCGTTGATATTGATCTCCATGGTCCTAGCGAACTCCCTTGAGTTCAAGCCCGAGGCCCTGCAGGTAGGCAATCAGCGCGTCCATTTCCGTCTTGCCTTCGAGTTCCTTGGCCGCCCCCGAAATTTCTGCGTCGGTATAGGGCACGCCAACCTTGCGCAAGGCTTCCATCTTGGCGGAGATACCAGCGGCGTCGGCCGGGTTCTTGGCAAGCCAGCCAAATGCCGGCATGTTCGACTCGGGAACCACGTCACGGGGATTGTTCAGGTGCGCGCGATGCCACTCGTCCGAGTAGCGCCCACCAACCCGGGCAAGATCAGGCCCGGTGCGCTTCGAGCCCCACTGGAACGGATGGTCATAGACGAATTCGCCGGCCACCGAGTAGTGGCCGTAACGCTCCGTTTCAGCGCGGAACGGGCGGATCATCTGCGAATGGCAGAGGAAGCAGCCCTCGCGGATGTAAATGTCGCGCCCGGTCAGGCGCAAGGGACTGTAAGGTTTCAGTCCCTCGACCGGCGTGGTGGTCGACTTCTGGAAAAACAGCGGCACAATCTCCAGCAACCCGCCGACGCTGACCACCAGGACGGTCAGAACAACCAGCAGGGCCAGGTTGCGTTCGATCGAATCGTGCGTCAGTTTCATTTTCCGATTCCCCCTATCAGGCGTGGTGTCCAGCCGGCAACAGCACGGGCGCGTCCTCGGTCTTCCCACCGGCCATCGTCTTGACCATGTTGTAGGCCATGATCAGCATCCCGGACAGGAACAGCACGCCGCCCATCAGGCGAATACCCCAGAACGGGTAGGACACCTTGACCGATTCGACAAAGCTGTAGGCCAGCGTGCCATCGGCATTGACGGTACGCCACATCAGCCCCTGCATCACGCCAGAAATCCACATCGAGGCGATGTACAGCACGATGCCGATCGTCGATACCCAGAAATGCACGGTTATCAGCTTGACACTGAACATCTCGGGCTTGCCGAACAAGCGCGGCAGCAGGTAGTAGATCGAGCCGATGGAAATCATCGCTACCCAGCCGAGCGCGCCGGAATGCACGTGGCCGATTGTCCAGTCCGTGTAGTGCGAGAGTGCATTGACCGTCTTGATCGACATCATTGGCCCTTCGAACGTGGACATGCCGTAGAACGACAGCGAGGTGATCAGGAACTTGAGGATCGGGTCGTCGCGCAGCTTATGCCACGCACCAGAGAGGGTCATGATGCCGTTGATCATCCCTCCCCACGAGGGAGCCAGCAGAATCAGCGAGAAGATCATGCCAAGTGATTGCGTCCAGTCCGGCAGCGCCGTGTAGTGCAGGTGGTGCGGACCGGCCCACATGTAGGTAAAGATCAGCGCCCAGAAGTGCACCACAGAAAGACGGTAGGAATACACCGGCCGCTCGGCCTGCTTCGGCACGAAGTAATACATCATCCCCAGGAAACCGGCGGTCAGGAAGAAACCGACCGCGTTGTGCCCATACCACCACTGGATCATCGCGTCCTGCACTCCGGCGTAGGCCGAGTAGGACTTGGTCAGCGACACCGGGATTGCCGCGCTGTTGACGATGTGCAGCAGTGCCACCGCGAGGATGAATGCCCCGTAAAACCAGTTGGCGACGTAGATATGCGACACCTTGCGCTTGAAAATCGTGCCGAAAAAGACGATCGCGTAGGCAACCCAGACGGCGGCGATGAGGATGTCGATCGGCCACTCCAGTTCCGCATATTCCTTTCCCTGCGTCAGCCCGAGCGGCAAGGTAATGGCCGCCAGTACGATCACCAGTTGCCACCCCCAGAAGGTGAAGGCCGCAAGCTTGTCGCAAAAAATGCGGGTATGGCAGGTGCGCTGCACGACGTAATACGACGTCCCCATCAGCGCGCAACCGCCGAACGCAAAAATGACGGCATTGGTATGCAGCGGACGAAGCCGCCCGAAATGCAGGAAGCCGAGATTGAGATCCGGCCAGACCAGCTGGGCCGCGATGATCACGCCCACGAGCATCCCGACGATGCCCCAGATCACCGCCATCACGGTGAACTGCCTCACCACCCTGTAGTTGTACGCCGACTGAGTATCCGCCATGGACCCACCTCATCAGTATCGAAAGAACCGGCGGATGCCGCGCACGACACCCGCCTTGAGAAACTATAGACCGCCCGCTGTGGCATTTTTTGACTTCTGCATTCCCGGGCGGAGGAAACCACTCCGCCCAAAGTGCCATTGATGAATATTGATTGACCTGCATCAAACCGTCAACCCGCCCGCCGGCACCGAAGTTTTTATTACAGCACTCCGCCGGAGATAATTATGGCAAGCTGCGATAATAATTGACATACATCAATCGCAATTGGCACCATATAAAGCAACTCCTCCCACCACCTGTGGTTTTTTGACAACCTGTCCGTGAAAGAACTGAGAATCTGCACTGCCTGGCGCGGCAACACCGACTGCCTGGCCTGCGACGGCTACGAAAACGCATTCTTCGTCGGGCTGCCGCCCGACGCAGTCGCGGGACTGGACGTCGACGTGCACAACGTTGCCTTTTCTCCCGGCGAATCGCTTTACCAAGCCGGCTCGCGAGCCGACCAT
>QKII01000491.1 GCA_003249625.1 Propionivibrio sp.
CGACGGCAAGTTCGAGATGGTGTCGATCGGCCCGACGACCAGCATGCGCATGGAGAAATTCGAGCGCGAGTTCATCGAGCAGACCGGCGTCAAGCTGATCGTCGGCAAGGGCGGCATGGGGCCGCTGACCGAGGAGGGCTGCAAGAAATACAAGGCGGTGCATGCCATCTTCCCCGGCGGTTGCGCGGTGCTGGCGGCGACGCAGGTCGAGGAGATCGAGCGCGCCGAGTGGCAGGACCTCGGCATGCCGGAAACGCTGTGGGTCAATCGCGTCAAGGAACTCGGCCCGCTGATCATCTCCATCGACACGCAGGGCAACAACCTGATTGAAAAGAACAAGGCGGAGTTCAACGCCAAGAAGGAACCGATTCTGGAAAAGATCTACAGCCAAGTTGGATTCATCAAATAAGGAGGGTTACAAACCATGAAAAAACTCGTCATTTCCTCGCTTCTCGCCGTCAGCGCGCTGTCGCTGGCGTTCCCGGCCTCTGCGGAGGATACGATCAAGCTCAAGTTCGGCCACGTCGCGCCCACCGATGAGCCGTATCACCAGGCCGCGGAGAAGTTCGCCGAACTGGTCAAGAAGAACACCAACGGCGCGGTGGAGATCCAGATCTTCCCGAACAGCTTGCTCGGCGGGCAGCGCGAACTGCTCGAAGGGCTGCAGCTCGGCTCGGTCGACATCACGCTGACGACGGCGGCGGTGCTGTCGAGCTTCCTGCCGAAGACGCAGGTGATCGAACTGCCGTTCATGTTCCGCGACAGCGAACACGTCTACAAGGTGGTCGACGGCCCGCTCGCCAAGGAAATCTACGCCGGCGACGAAAAGAAGAAGATGAAGGTGATCGACACCTGGGAGAACGGATTCCGCAACATCACCAACAACGTCCGTCCGATCGAGACCCCCGACGACATGAAGGGCGTGAAGATCCGCGTGATGGAAAACAAGATGTACATCGAGATGTTCAAGGCACTCGGCGCCAATCCGACGCCGATGGCGCGCGGCGAACTGTTCACCGGTTTGCAGACCAAGGTGGTCGACGGGCAGGAAAACCCGCTGGGACAGATCTACACCTCGCGCTTCTACGAGGTGCAGAAGTACGCGACCTTGAGCGGTCATACCTATTCGCCGGAAGCCGTCGTCTTCAGCCTTGCCTCGTGGAAGAAGATCCCGGCCAAGTATCAGGAGGTCATCCTCAAGGCGAGCGCCGAAGCCAAGAAATTCAACCGCGAACTGTCGGCGAAGATGGACAAGGAGTACGTAGGCAAGCTCGAGGAAAAAGGCATGACCGTCACGAGACTGACGCCGCAGCAAATCGCGGCGTTCCAGGAAAAGATGATGCCGGTGTGGGATCTGTTCGCCGACAAGATCGGCAAGGATCTGATCCAGAAGATCAAGGACACCAAATAACAGGAGTGAAGCTTGAGAAGGGCGGTCTCAGGATCGCCCTTTTTTCAGCGGAGGGGCAATGAAATTTATCGACACACTTACCAATATCACCGTCGCCTGTGCGAAGTGGTGCGGTGTTTCCACCACCTTCGTCATGACGGTGATGATTTTCCTGCAGGTCATTTACCGCTATGTATTGGGCGAATCGCTCAGTTTCTCCGAGGAACTGGCGCGGTACATGTTCATCTGGTCGGTTGCTATGGGCTCGGCGCTGGCACTGCGGACGCGCTCGCACATTGGCGTTGAAATCCTCGTCGAGAGGCTGCCGGCCAGCTTGGCCAAGCCGGCCAAGGTCCTGGCCTGCGTACTGAGCCTCGTCTTTTACGGAATGCTCATCTGGTACGGCTTCGAGATGGTCGGCGAGACGATGGACCAGGAATCGGCGGCGCTGGAATTGCCGATGGGCTACGTCTATCTGGCGGTGCCGCTGTCGGCAATCGTGCTGTTCATCTGCGAGATCAAGAATGTCCTGGACGACCTGTTTGTCGCCAAGGGCAACGAATCGTTGAAGGGGGCGTAGGGAAATGACTGTCACACTCTTGTTTGTCGCGCTGGGCGTCCTGCTCCTCTTGAACGTGCCGATCGCCGTCGCGCTGGGGTTGTCGACCGCGTTGTCGATCTGGTACTCGGATCTGCCGCTGACCATCGTCGTGCAGCGCATGCTGGCCTCGAACGATTCGTTTCCGCTGATGGCCATTCCGTTCTTCATCATGGCCGGATCGTGCATGTCGCAGGGCGGCGTGTCCAAGCGGCTGG
>QKII01000431.1 GCA_003249625.1 Propionivibrio sp.
GGAGATTGTGCGCGGGCTCGCCCGCCAAATGCATACGCTGAAGGGCAGTGCCCGGATGGCCGGGGCCATGACGCTCGGTGAGATCGCCCACGCCCTTGAGACCCGGATTGGTGAGGTGGCCAAGGTCGGTGTGGCTTCTGCGGACGTCATCGACGAAATCGAAAGCGCTTTTGACTCTATCAGGCAAATCACCGAACGTTTGGCGCGTGGCGAAGGGCTTGGGGGCGGAAACAATCTGACTCCGGATGCCACCGCGAGCGATGGTGCGGTTGAGTCTTCCGCGTTACCGCCACAGGGGAATGACGATCGTTCCGCCCAAGGGTTTGTTGAGCGCCGCGCCGACCGTGCGCGACTTGTTGATGCCTCGGCCGAACTTGAAGGAGACGCGACGCAACAGCAGGCGGTATTGCGTGTTCGAGCCGGTGTCATTGATCGCCTGGTTAACGAGGCCGGTGAATTGGCCATCGCCCGTTCGCGTATCGAAGGAGAAATGCGTGGGCTGAAAGATTCCCTCCTTGATCTGACCGAAAACGTCATTCGCTTGCGCCGTCAGCTCCGCGAAATCGAGATCCAGGCGGAATCGCAAATGCAGTCGCGTGAGGCGTTGGCGGATGAGCGTCACGCGGGGTTCGATCCGCTGGAGTTTGACCGGTTCACCCGGTTCCAGGAGTTGACCCGGATGATGGCGGAGTCGGTCAACGACGTGGCCACTGTTCAGCAGAACCTGCTAAAGAATCTTGATGATGCCAATGCGGCGCTCATCGCACAGGCGCGCCTGAATCGCGAAGTGCAGCAGGAGCTGATGTCGGTGCGCATGGTGCCGTTCAGCAGTTTGGCTGATCGCATGTATCGGATCGTCCGGCAAACGTCGAAGGAGCTGAACAAACGTGCCAACCTGGAGATCAAGGGTGGGCAGGTAGAACTGGACCGGAGTGTGCTGGAGAAAATAGCTGCGCCGCTGGAGCATTTGCTGCGCAACGCCATTGCCCATGGACTGGAAGAGCGTGAGACCCGGCGAGCCAGAGGCAAGCCCGAAATCGGCGACATCGCGCTGTCCCTCAAGCAGGAAGGCAATGAAATTGTTCTGGCGCTCGCGGACGACGGCTCCGGCCTCGATTACGAGCGCATTCGCTCCCGCGGGATCGCTGCCGGGTTGATCAGAGCGGAAGACGAAGTTTCTCAGGAGCGACTGGCCGAGCTGATTTTTGCGCCGGGTTTCTCGACAGCGGAGGAAGTATCTCAGGTTGCCGGTCGCGGCGTCGGAATGGACGTGGTGAAGACGGAAATCGGTAGCCTTGGCGGGCGCATCGAGATTCTCTCGACGCCAGGGGAGGGGGCCGAATTCCGGCTCATCATCCCCTTGACGCTGGCGGTTACCAAGGCCCTGCTGGTCCGTGCAGGCAGCAAGACGTACGCCATTCCTTCCGTGATGATCGAACAGGTACTCGACCTGAAGGAGCCGGCGCTGAATCGTATTCGGGATGCCGGCAGTGCGGAATGGATGGGACATCATTACCCGTTCAACTATCTTCCTCATCTCCTTGGGGATCGCCAGGCGTTGCCGGAGCAGCATCGCCAGTACTGGACACTGCTGTTGCGCAGCGGTGCCCGTCGCATTTCGGTCCAGGTGGATGAACTGCTCGGCAACGAGGAAATCGTTGTCAAGAACATTGGGCCGCAGATTGCCCGCGTGGTCGGTGTGGACGGTGCCACCGTTCTCGGTAACGGCCAGGTTGTGCTGATCCTGAATCCAGTGGCATTGAGCTCGCGTGCTCTCGTGGAGGTTGCGGCGCCCGCAAGCGTGGAACCGTCGGCGCCACCGACAGCTTTGCCCCCAGAGGAAAAGTCGCAGGCTACCTTGCCGACCGTCATGGTCGTGGACGATTCGCTGACCGTGCGCAAGATTACCGGACGGTTGCTCGCGCGGGAAGGCTATCAGGTGCTGGTTGCCAAGGATGGCGTCGAAGCGCTTGAGCTGTTGCTCGACGTGGTGCCCGACGTGATGCTGGTGGACATCGAGATGCCGCGCATGGACGGTTTCGACCTGACGCGCAATGTTCGCGCCGATTCGCGCCTGAAGGATGTGCCGGTCATCATGATTACCTCACGTACAGCGGACAAGCACCGCAACTATGCGTTCGAGATCGGCGTCAACCATTACCTCGGCAAACCGTATCAGGAGGAAGAACTACTGCGGCTGGTTGCCGAGCACGTGGCTAAGCGCCGCCAGACTTCTTGACGATCGCGTAGCGTTCCAGTGTCCGGCGGCGTGCCTCGTCGTGATCGACGATGGGGGGCGGGGTGTCGTTGCCGACGATGACGTTGCAGGCTTTTTGTTGCTGCGCGGTCATTCGCCAGGGCGCATGGATGAATCGGTCCGGAACGGTGGTCAGTTCCGGCAGATAACGCCGGATGAACCCGCCCTGCGGGTCGAAGCGTTCCGATTGGGTGACCGGGTTGAATATCCGGAAATAGGGCTGCGCATCGCAACCGCTTGATGCGGCCCATTGCCAGCCACCGTTGTTGGCCGCGAGGTCGAAGTCGTTTAGCTGCCTGGCAAAAAAGGCTTCTCCTCGACGCCAGTCGATTCCCAAGTCCTTGATCAGGAACGAGGCCGTGACCATGCGTAGCCGGTTGTGCATGTATCCCGTCCGGTTCAGCTGACGCATCGCAGCATCGACCAGCGGGTAGCCTGTCGTGCCGTTTTTCCAGGCACCGAAGCGGGCGTCGGCGAGTTCGCCCGTTTCCCACTCAATGCGGTCGAACTCGGGCTTGAACGAGTGTTCGACGACGTGTGGAAAACAATCGAGAATCATGAAATAGAAGTCACGCCAGATCAACTCGGACAACCACACGGCAGCGCCGGTGTCGCCAGTTGTCGCACCAGCCGCTGTTGCAACTCGGATCAGTTCGCGGATCGAGATGGTCCCGAAGCGCAAATGGACTGACAGATAGGAAACGCCCTTGACCGCAGGATAGTCGCGAGCCTTGCCGTAGTGGGACACTCGGTTCTGAAAATCATCGAGCAGGCGACGAGCACCATTCATCCCTGGAACGACCCCCACTTCGATGAGGTTGGTCGGCAGGAAACCCAGTTCACCGAGCGTCGGAACCGGACAAGGCGCTGGCGGCCTTGCGGCGAGCTTCCCTGGAACGGGAGAAAAACAGGCGATATCCTCTTCCGTCAGACGTTTCAGCCAGGCGTTCCTGTAGGGAGTGTATACCCCGTAGGGGCGTCCTCCTGACGTGAGTACCTCTGGGTGCTCGAACACCGACTGGTCCTTGAACACCTCGAAAGCGATCTCCTTCTCGCGCAATCTGGACTCCACCGTCGAATCACGCAGCTTGGCGGCGGGTTCGTAATCACGGTTGGCGAATACCGCGGAAACGCCTAGTTCGCCTGCCAGACGAGGAATTTCCTCCGCGGCGAAACCTTGCCGAACGATCAGCCCACCTCCCCTCTGTGACAACGCGAGATCGAGTTCGACGAGTGACTCGCGGATGAACTCGACGCGGCGGTCTGCCAATCCGCGCAGCGGGTCGAGGATTTCCCTGTCGAACACGAACGCGCAATAAACCTTGCGGGCGCGCCGTGTGGCCTCAGCCAGCGCAACATGATCGTTGTCCCGCAAATCTCGTCGGAACCAGACCAGAACGGAATCGAGCACGAACGTCCCCTTTTTTGCGTCAGGCTGCGGCGATAAAATAAGCGCCATCATGGCCTGTCTGAGTCTAACCAATCATTTCCTCATCGCCATGCCGACGATGGAGGATCCCTATTTTGCCAAATCGCTGGTATTCGTTGCAGAGCACAACGATGAAGGTGCGCTCGGAGTGATTGTCAATCGACCCATTGACATGAACCTGGCGACGCTGTTCCGGAAAATTGATGTCCCTCTTGGAGAAGGAGCATTGGGTGACTTGCCTGTGCTTTTTGGCGGTCCTGTTCAGACCGACCGCGGGTTCGTCCTCCACCGTCCGCTAGGAACTTGGCAATCAACCTTGGTAGTCAGCCAGGATATCGGGCTGACGACATCACGCGACGTCCTCCAGTCCCTTGGATTGGTCGGATCGCCTGATGATATGGTGGTTACGCTCGGTTATTCCGGGTGGGGAGCGGGGCAACTCGAACACGAACTTACACAGAATGCCTGGCTGACGGTGCCGGCTGACCCGAGAATCCTTTTCGAATTGCCGCACGAGCAAAAACTCGCTTCGGCACTTCATCTTCTGGGAATCGACCCCGCCAACCTGTCCAGGCATGCTGGTCATGCCTGACGCTGCTATGAACAGGCGCGGAACGTATCTGGCGTTCGATTTCGGCGAGAAGCGCATCGGCGTCGCGGTCGGCGAGTGGCCGCTCGGAATGGCGCATCCGTTGAAGACAATCCGAAGCGAACGGAACGACGAACGCTTCTCGGCTATCGCCGCGTTGATCGACGAGTGGAAGCCGGTAGGGCTGGTCGTCGGTCTGCCGGTAGCGCTCGACGGAACGCCACATGCGATGACTGCGCGCTGCACGCGTTTCGCCAATCAGTTGCGCGGTCGCTTCCGGATGGAAGTAAATTATGCCGACGAACGTCTGAGTTCCGCCGAGGCAGAGGAAAGGCTGCATGAAAGTGGCTACAATGCGAGGGGCGCCAAGGAGCACTTGGATGCCGTGGCCGCGCAAATCATTCTGCAGACCTTCTTCCAGCGAATTTCTGAAAACAGTACGGATTCCTATTGCCATGTCTCTCCCGACCTTACCTGATGCCGAAGCGCAATGCGTCGCGCTTGCGGAGATGATTCGCCCGAATTTGCAACCCGGAACCATGTTGGTCGGTATCCACAGCGGTGGGGCCTGGATCGCTCGGCGGTTGAGCGAGCTTCTCGGATTGCCCGATGAAATCGGGTTGATCGATGTCTCGTTTTATCGTGACGATTTCGGCGAGAAAGGGCTGCACCCGCAGGTCAAGCCGACAAGCATTCCTTTCGAGGTCGACGGCCGGCCGCTGATTCTCGTCGATGATGTGCTCTACACAGGCAGGACGACACGGGCCGCAATCAACGAACTGTTTGACTACGGGCGTCCCGCCAGTGTCCGGTTGGCCGTCCTAGCTGACCGTGGCGGGCGTGAGTTGCCGATCTATGCCGAGTTCTGCGCTTGGCAGGTCGATTTGGCCGATTCCGAGGAACTGGTGCTTGAGCCTGACGTTTCCGGTCGTCTGCAATGGAGGTGTGTCGATCATGCATAGTCCCCAACTCAATGCCCATGGCGAATTGAGCCACCTGTTGTCGATCGACGGGTTGCCGCGCGAGGTGCTGGTGCATATTCTCGATACGGCATCCAGCTTTCTTGAGGTTTCTGACCGCGATGTGAAGAAAGTACCGTTGCTTCGCGGGAAGAGCGTGTTCAACCTGTTTTTCGAGAATTCGACCCGGACGCGCACAACGTTCGAAATTGCCGCCAAACGCCTTTCCGCCGACGTCATCAACCTTGATGTTGCGCGCTCCTCGACGGCCAAGGGCGAAACGCTCCTCGATACCATCGATAACCTGGTGTCGATGCATGCGGATATGTTCGTTGTGCGGCACGCTTCGTCCGGCGCTCCTTACCTGATTGCTGAGCACCTGCGACGAACCGGTCGCGACGACGTACACGTGGTAAATGCGGGAGATGGGCGGCACGCCCATCCCACGCAGGGATTGCTGGATATGTATACGATCCGCCACTTCAAGAAAGATTTTTCGAATCTGAAGGTGGCGATTGTCGGCGATATCTTGCACTCACGTGTTGCGCGTTCCGATATTCAGGCATTGGGTTTGCTCGGGGCGGCAGAGGTTCGCGCTGTCGGGCCGAAAACGTTGTTGCCGACTGATATCGAGCGTATGGGCGTGCGCGTGTTTCACGACTTGCGCGAAGGCGTTCGCGACTGTGATGTTGTGATCATGTTGCGTCTGCAGAACGAACGAATGAACGGAGCGTTGCTGCCTTCGGCAAAGGAATATTTCAGGTCTTATGGCCTGACGCCCGAAGTGCTCTCGCTGGCCAAGCCGGATGCCATCGTGATGCACCCGGGGCCGATGAATCGCGGTGTGGAAATCGATTCGGAAGTCGCGGATGGGCCGCAGGCGGTGATTTTGTCCCAAGTGACGTTCGGTATTGCCGTGCGTATGGCAGTCATGAGTATTCTGGCGGGGAACTGAGCAATGCAAGAGCAAAGCATCCATATCAAAGGCGGCAGGCTGATCGATCCGCGAAACAGCGTTGATGCACAAGCAGATGTGTTTGTGGCCAACGGCGTTGTCTGCGCCGTCGGAGGCGCTCCCCTTGGTTTTGCCGCTGATCAAACGATTGATGCCAGCGGATGCATCGTCTGTCCTGGGTTGGTGGATCTTTCCGCACGGCTGACGAATCTCGACGCTGAGCTTCTGGCGGCTGTCGCTGGCGGGGTTACGTCGGTTGCCTGTCCTCCAGACACCAAGCCACCGTTGGACGAACACAGTCTCGTTGAGCGCCTCGTTCAGCGCAGCGAGTCGATCGGGTTGGCACGGGTGTTCCCCGTTGGGGCACTGACGCAGCAACTTGGCGGAGAGAAGCTGGCTGAGATGGCGGGGTTGTCGCGGGCGGGCTGTATTGCCTTTTCGCAGGCTACCCGTCCCATCTTCGATACTCAGATCCTGTTTCGGGCCATGCAGTATGCGGCAACCTTCGGTTTTGCGATTCGTTTGCAGCCCCAGGATCATTACCTTGCGCTCAATGGTGTCGCGCATGATGGCGAGGTGGCCTCTCGGCTCGGCTTGGCCGCCATCCCTGTATGCGCGGAGACACTCGCAATCTCAACGGCGCTCCATCTTGCCCGTGAAACCGGTGTTCGCCTGCACCTCTCGAAAATCTCCTCGGCCGCAGGGATGGCCCTGGTGCGCGAAGCAAAGGCGGGGGGTGTAAAGGTAACGTGCGATGTGGCGGTTCATCATCTGCATCTGTCCGAAATGGATATCGGCTATTTCGATAGCCATGCCCGTTTCGATCCGCCTCTTCGTTCTGTCAGTGATCGCGCTGCACTGCGGGCAGCGGTTGCCGAGGGCTTGGCGGCGGTATGTTCTGACCATACCCCGGTTGATGAGGACGGAAAGCAGCTGCCATTTGCTGAAGCGACGCCAGGCGCCGTCGGTCTTGAGCTTCTGTTGCCTCTGGTTTGCAAATGGGCAGTGGAGGACAGCGTGCCGTTAGCGACGGCGATCGCACGAGTGACCAGTGATCCTGCTGCCGCGCTGGGTATTGATGCGGGTTCGCTTGGCGTCGGACAGCGCGCCGATATTTGCGTTTTTGACCCAGAAGAGCCTTGGTGCGTAAGGCCGGAGACGCTTCACAGCCAAGGGAAGAATACACCGTTCCTCGGGTGGGAAATGTCTGGGCGAGTGTGCACGACGCTCGTGGGCGGGCGCGTTGTTTTCGCGGTCTGAACGTCAGGTTTGAAGGCGCGTTTCCAGATCGGGAAGGTCTTCAGCAATTTCGACCACTTTGCGTCGTGAGGCTTGGCCGCTGATCAACGAGATTTGAGATTTGGTCAAGCCGAGCCGTTTTGCCAGAAAATCCAGCAGGGCCGCGTTCGCCTTGCCGTCAACGGGGGGCGCCAATAGACGGATTTTCAGAGCGTCACCATAGGTGCCGGCCACCTCGGTTTTCTTCGCTCCTGGCTGGATATGCAGCGTCAGCGTTGTACGCGTGCCGTGGTGATGAAGCCACTCGGGCATGGTCGTGTCAAAGGAAAATCAAGATGACCTGGGCGGCGAGGATGGCGATCAGCGGGGTCAGATCGACGTTGGCAATCGGAGGAATGACTCGTCGCAGCGGCCGTAGAAGTGGATCGGTCATCGCGCCGATCGGGCGGCTGAGAGGCGAGTACGGATTGACCCATGACAGGACTGCCTGTGCAATAAGCAGGGCAATGAACAAATAAACGCAGAGGCGCAATACGGATCGCAGTCCCTGGAGCAGGATGAAAGTGGCGATTTCCGCCGGGCTCAGCGGAACCAGCCTTGACTGGAGAAGCAGCAGGATGGCGAGCGCGAGAATCTGCAAAAGGTATGCGCCGACCAGACTGGCCGAGTCGAGCCCGAAGGCCGGGGGGATGACCTTGCGCAGTGGCAGAACCAGCCAGTTGGTCAGCTTGAGCACAAAAGACGCAGCCGGCATGTTGAACGGGACACGTCGCATCTGCATGAAGAAACGCGCGAGCAGAAGAATCGAGAAAAAACCGACGACGGAGTTTACGATCAGCAACAGTGCCTGGGTCAACGGGCCGACCATTTCAGTCTTTGCCCAGCAGATCGGCGAGTTCGCCTCCTCGGGCGTTGGCCGCCTTGGTTCCCGCGATAATTGCCTCTTTCAGGCCATGTTCGGTCATGGCGCGCAGGGCGGCCTCGGTCGTCCCGCCTTTCGAGGTGACCCGTTCGCGCAATACGCTTGCTGGTTCTTCCGACAATGAGGCGAGGCGCGCTGCCCCAAGCACGGTTTCGATCGATAACTGGCGAGCCTGCTTCGGGTTGAAACCGAGTTCGATAGCCCCTTGGTACAGGGATTCGATGAAGTAGAAGACGTACGCCGGGCCGCTGCCCGAAATGGCGGTAAGCGCATCGATTTGTGATTCTTCGTTGACCCAGACCGTGCTTCCGACGGCGTGCATGATGCGTTCTGCACCGAGGCGCTCCGCTTCGGAAACGCTTGGCAGGGCATAGAGTCCGGTTACGCCGGCGCCTATCAGCGCCGGGGTATTCGGCATTACACGGATCAGTCTGTCGTGTCCGCCTAGCCAGCGTGAAAGGTCGCAAAGACGCAAGCCTGCAGCGACGCTGATGACGAGTTGCTGATCCAGGAATGGTTTTAGCGGAATGCACGCTTCGCGCATGTGCTGGGGCTTGACCGCGAGCAGCAAAGCGTCACATGAGAGCGCGACTGCATCGGGCTTGGCATAGCTGCGGATTGCGAAGGTGCGTTCGAGATTGGCTCGGCTTTCCTCGTTGATTTCGATGACGGCAATTTCATTGGATGGGAATCCGTTGTTCAGCAGTCCGCCAATGAGGGCGCTGGCCATGTTGCCACCGCCAAGAAAGGTGATTTTCATGATATTTGTCTTTCCCCAAATAGTGCCGTGCCAACGCGGACGAGCGTAGCGCCTTCCGCAATGGCGGCTTCAAGGTCGTTTGACATGCCCATCGAGAGCGTGTCGAGGTTAAGACCTTTAGTGTTGAGATAATCGAGCAATTCGTGCAATTGCCGAAAGGGTTGCCGCTGCTGGGCGAAATTGTCAGTGGCCTCGGGAATTGCCATCAGGCCACGAAGTTCTATGCGTGGGAGCAGAGCAATCTCGCTCGCCAGCGAAAGGGCCTCATCGGGTGAAATGCCGCTCTTGGTCTTTTCGCCGCTGACGTTGACTTGCAGGCAGACCTGCAGCGGTGGCAGCGTGTCGGGGCGCTGCGCCGACAGGCGTTCGGCTATCTTGAGGCGGTCGATGGAATGCACCCAGTGGAATGTTTCTGCGATCGGGCGGGTCTTGTTGCTCTGCAACGGACCTATGAAGTGCCATTCCAGATCAGGCAAGCCGACTTCGGCGATTTTGCTTACGCCTTCCTGCACGTAGTTCTCGCCGAACGCTCGCTGGCCTGCTGCGGCAGCTTCGCGCACGCAAGTCGCGGGCCACATCTTGCTGACGGCGAGCAAGCGCACATCGCCAGGTTCTCGCCCACAATCCTGCGCGGCGCTGCGGATCCGTGCCAGAACGGCTTGCAGGTTGGCGGAGATTGTTGTCATAATCAGCTTCGCTAGGAGCGGCCCGAAAGTATAACACTCCCCTGATTGCTCCCAAGGATGGCCCTCGATGGATATTACTGAACTGCTTGCCTTTAGCGTCAAGAACAAGGCTTCCGACCTCCACCTGTCCTCTGGATTGCCGCCAATGATCCGGGTTCATGGCGACGTCCGCCGGATCAACCTGCCGGCGATGGAGCACAAGGATGTGCACGCCATGGTGTACGACATCATGAACGACGCGCAACGGAAACATTACGAGGAAACGCTGGAGTGCGATTTCTCGTTTGAGATTCCCAATCTGGCGCGTTTCCGGGTGAACGCCTTTGTGCAAAACCGGGGCGCCGGAGCGGTTTTCCGGACAATTCCGTCCAAGGTCCTTACGCTTGAAGACCTTGGTTGTCCGCGAATTTTCAAGGACATTTCGGAATACCCGCGCGGCGTCGTTCTGGTGACGGGGCCGACCGGGTCAGGCAAGTCAACGACCTTGGCGGCCATGATCAATCACATCAACGAGAACGATCATGCGCATATCCTGACTGTCGAGGATCCGATCGAATTCGTACATGAGTCAAAAAAGTGCCTGATCAACCAGCGCGAGGTTGGTCCACACACCCTGTCATTCGCCAACGCCCTGCGTTCGGCATTACGTGAAGACCCGGATGTAATCCTCGTCGGCGAAATGCGCGATCTCGAGACGATCCGTCTGGCGCTGACAGCGGCAGAAACCGGTCACCTTGTTTTCGGTACGCTGCACACCTCCAGCGCGGCCAAGACCATTGACCGGGTGGTCGATGTTTTCCCCGCCGCCGAGAAGGAAATGGTGCGTTCGATGCTCTCAGAATCGCTGCGTGCCGTGATCTCGCAGACACTACTCAAGACCAAGGATGGTACGGGGCGGACTGCGGCGCACGAGATCATGATCGGTACGCCGGCTATCCGCAACCTGATTCGCGAAAACAAGGTGGCGCAGATGTACTCTGTGATTCAGACAAGTGCTCAGCTTGGCATGCAGACGCTTGACCAGAGTCTTCTCGATCTGGTTCGTCGCAATATCGTTTCCGGCGCTGAGGCGCGGGCACGGGCGGCGAACAAGGATTCCTTCCCGGGCGCTTGACGATCTGCTTAAAGGAAAATCATGGAACGCGATCAGGCATTGAAATTCATGCAGGACCTGCTGCGTCTGATGACACAGAAGAACGGGTCCGACCTCTTCATCACCGCCAATTTCCCGCCAGCGATCAAGGTCGACGGGCGGGTGACTCCGGTTTCGAACCAGGCGTTGACGGCGCAGCATACTGCGGAGTTGGCCCGCTCGATCATGAACGACCGTCAGGCGGCGGAATTCGAAGCGACGAAGGAGTGCAATTTTGCTATCTCGCCGTCGGGAATCGGGCGTTTCCGGGTCAATGCGCTGATTCAGCAGGGACGCGTGGCTGTGGTCTGCCGGACCATAAACCAGTCGATTCCGACGCTCGACGAACTCGGTTTGCCGACAGTGCTCAAGGATATCGCCATGACCAAGCGCGGACTGGTTATCTTCGTCGGCGGTACCGGCACGGGTAAGACGACTTCGCTGGCGGCGCTGGTCGATCATCGCAACAGCAATAGTCAAGGGCATATCATCACGGTCGAGGATCCGATCGAGTTTGTCCATGAACACAAGGGGTGCATCGTCACGCAGCGCGAGGTCGGTGTAGATACCGATTCGTGGGAGGCCGCCCTGAAGAATTCCCTGCGGCAGGCGCCGGACGTCATCCTGATGGGCGAAATACGGGACAGGGATACGATGGATTACGGTATTGCTTTTGCCGAGACGGGGCATCTTTGTCTTGCAACATTGCATGCAAACAGTTCAAACCAGGCGATTGACCGGATCATTAACTTTTTCCCGGAGGAGCGTCGTCATCAGCTGTTGATGGATCTCTCTCTGAACCTGCGTGCGCTTGTCTCGCAGCGGCTGTTGCCGAAGAAGGATGGCAAGGGGCGCGTGGCTGCCGTGGAAATCCTGCTCAATTCGCCGCTGATTTCGGATCTGATCTTCAAGGGTGAAGTGCATGAAATCAAGGAGGTCATGAAACGTTCCCGCGAGTTGGGAATGCAGACCTTCGACCAGGCGCTCTTCGACCTTTACGAGGCCGGCCGCATTACTTACGAGGACGCGCTGCGTAATGCCGACTCGATCAACGATCTGCGCCTGCAGATCAAGCTGCATAGCAAGGACTCGAAGGATCGAGATCTCAATTCGGGTATTGGGCATCTGGAAGTCGTCTGACCCGACGATACTCCGTTCTCCTTAAAAGACGCCCCGGTTATGGCCGGGGCGTCTTTTTTTTGTGCGTCGTGCCTTAAAAATACCCCACTTCTTTCGTCGGATTTTGATAACTGAAATATCGTTTCACAATTCGGAATTCCGGCTGTACAATTAGTTCCTAACCATCATCGTTTAGTTCCATTAACTCATCAAGTCGATGGGTTATGGGTGGGGTGGCTTCGATAATCAATGGATCGGAGAGTGTATGTTCGAAGTGCGTATTCACGGCCGCGGAGGCCAGGGGGTGGTAACGGCGGCGGAAATGTTGTCGATCGCCGCATTCGAGGAAGGGCATCATGCACAAGCCTTCCCGAGTTTTGGTTCGGAACGGACAGGGGCGCCGGTGGTGGCCTTCTGCCGTGTATCGGATCGCGAGATCCGTTTGCGTGAGCCGATCATGACGCCGGATGCCTTGATCATTCAGGATCCGACCTTGTTCCGCCAGATCGATGTCTTCGCCGGTCTGAAGAAGGGGGGCTTCGTCCTGATCAACACCAAGCACTCCTTTGAAGAGTTGGGTATCGCAGATCTGGTGCGCGATTTTCCTGCCGACCGTCTGTGTACGCTTCCAGCGATCGATCTCGGTCTCAAGCACGTCGGTCGCCCGGTGCCCAATGTGCCGCTGCTGGCGGGGTTCGCTGCGCTTTCCGGGAAGCTGAAGCTCGAGTCGGTATGCAAGGCGATCAACGCCAAGTTCTCGGGCAAGGTCGCGCAGGGCAACGTTGCCGCGGCGACGGAAGCGTTCAACATGGTCCTGGCGCGCGCCAAGGATCTCAGCAAGGAGGTTGCCAATGCTTAAGCAAATCGAGGGCTCGCACGCCGTTGCCGAGGCGGTTGCCTTGTGCCGGCCAGAAGTGATCTGCGCCTATCCGATTTCCCCGCAGACACACATCGTCGAAGGCATCGGCGAGATGGTCAAGGCGGGAGAGGTACAGAACTGCGAATTCATCAACGTTGAATCCGAATTCGCCGCCATGAGCGTGGCCATCGGTTCCTCCGCCGCTGGCGCGCGGACTTATACGGCCACCGCCTCGCAAGGTCTGCTGTTCATGGTTGAAGCGGTTTATAACGCATCCGGACTTGGTTTGCCGATCGTGATGACCGTGGCCAACCGGGCGATCGGCGCGCCGATCAACATCTGGAACGATCACTCTGACTCGATCTCTCAGCGCGACAGCGGCTGGCTCCAGCTGTTCGCCGAGACCAATCAAGAGTCGCTCGACCTGCACATCCAGGCCTTCAAGCTGGCTGAGGAACTGAGTATGCCGGTGATGGTGTGCATGGACGGTTTCATTCTCACTCACGCCTACGAGCGTGTCGATATGCCGACGCAGGAGCAGGTCGATGCGTTCCTGCCGCCGTATGAACCGCGTCAGGTGCTCGATCCGGCCGACCCGGTGTCGATCGGCGCGATGGTCGGGCCTGAAGCTTTCGCGGAAGTGCGCTATCTGGAGCACGAGAAGCAGCTTCGCGCCCTGGAGCTGATCCCGAAAGTTGCCGAGGAATTCAAGGCCGGGTTCGGGCGGGACTCGGGCGGTCTGGTACGCGGCTATTGTCTGGAGGATGCCGAAACGGTCGTTATCGCGATGGGGTCGGTACTCGGCACCATCAAGGATACGGTCGACGAGATGCGCGAGCAGGGCATGAAGATTGGCGTCCTCGGCATCATCTCCTTCCGGCCGTTCCCGCTCGAAGCGGTTCGCGAGGCCTTGAAAGGTGCCAAGCGTATCGTCGTCGTCGAAAAGGCGTTCTCGGTCGGTATCGGCGGGGTCGTTGCCACCGACGTGCGGACGGCGCTCGATGGTGCCAGCATCAAGGACTACACGGTCATTGCCGGTCTGGGCGGGCGTCCGATCCTCAAGACATCCTTGCGTGACATCTTTGACAAGGCGCTGGGCGACGAACTGCCGCCGCTGACGTTCCTTGATCTGGACTGGAACATCGTCAACAAGCAGTTGGAGCGTGAGCGCCAGAAGCGCCGTTCCGGCCCGGTTGCCGAGAATATCCTGCGCGACGTTGGCAGCAGCCATGTCGCCCAACACAGTTGAGGACACGACCATGAGCTTTCAACCCGTCAAGTTCTACCAGACCGGCACGTTCACTGTAGGCAACCGCTTGTTGACACAGGATCAGCGCAGCGTGCAGGCAAACATGGAGCGGACCAACTCCCTGAATTCGGGGCACCGTGCCTGCCAAGGTTGTGGCGAGGCGCTCGGCGCACGCTACGCTATCGACGCGGCGATGCATGCTACCGACAAGCAGATGGTGGCGGTCAATGCCACCGGCTGCCTGGAGGTGTTCTCCACGCCATATCCTGAAACGTCCTGGCAGATTCCCTGGATTCACTCGCTGTTCGGCAACGCGGCGGCGGTAGCTACCGGCGTGGCTGCAGCGCGCAAGGTCAAGCGGCAAAAGGGCCTCGCTGGCGATGTGCGCGTTGTCGCGCAAGGCGGTGATGGCGGCACGACCGATATCGGCTTCGGCTGCCTGTCTGGGATGTTCGAGCGTAACGACGATGTGCTCTACATCTGCTACGACAACGGTGGCTATATGAACACCGGTATCCAGCGCAGCTCGGCGACGCCACCGGCCGCACGCACGGCGACGACGATGCCCGTCGGCCCGGAGCCCGGCAATCCCTTCGGACAAGGCAAGTTCGTCCCCGCGATCGCCATGGCGCACGAAATCCCCTACGTCGCGACGGCAACGGTCGCCGACTTGCGCGACCTCGAATACAAGGTGCGCAAGGCAATGACCTTCCGCGGAGCGCGGTACCTGCATATCCTGGTGCCGTGCCCGCTTGGCTGGGGAACCGCGTCGAATGACACGTTGCGCATGTCGCGCCTCGCCAAGGAGACTGGGCTGTTCCCGGTCTTCGAGGCGGAGCGTGGTGAATTGACCCACTCGACCAAGATCCGTCGCGTGCTGCCGGTCGAGGAGTACCTGCGGCCGCAGAAGCGCTTTGCCCACCTGTTTGGCAAGACACCGGCAGTCGATACCATTGCCCGGCTGCAAGCGATAGCCGACAAGAACATCCGCAAATACGATTTGCTTGAGAAGGAGGCAAACTGATGAACAAGCCTTTTGCCATTACCCTGGACCCCGGTTCGTCGCTCGCCAACCGCACAGGCTCCTGGCGTACCGAGCGGCCGGTCTACGTGAACCGTCTGCCACCGTGCAACAACCAGTGTCCGGCGGGCGAGGATATCCAGGGCTGGCTGTTCCATGCCGAGTCCGGCAATTACGAAAAGGCCTGGCAGCATCTGACCAAGGACAATCCCTTTCCGGCAATCATGGGGCGTGTTTGTTATCACACCTGTGAAGGCGCCTGCAATCGCGCCAACCTCGACGCCGCAGTGGGAATCAACTCGGTCGAACGCTTCCTTGGCGATGAGGCGATCAAGCGCAAGTGGAAGCTGGTTCTGCCGGCCGAGGAAAGCGGGAAACATGTGTTGATCGTCGGCGGCGGTCCTTCGGGAATGTCGGCCGCATATCACCTGCGCCGCCTCGGACACCGCGTGACCGTCTATGAGGCCGGACCAATGCTCGGCGGCATGATGCGCTTCGGAATTCCGAAGTACCGTCTGCCGCGCGACGTGCTCGATGCCGAAATGCAGCGCGTAGTTGAGATGGGTGTCGAAGTGAAGCTCAATGCCAAGGTGGACAACATTCTTGAAACGATGAAGGCGGGCAACTTCGATGCGGCCTTCCTGGCTGTCGGCGCGCACATCGGCAAGCGGACCAACATCCCGGCAGGCGCGGTCTCGAAGATCGTCGATGCGGTTTCCGTGCTGCGCAGCATGGAAGGCGAAGAAAAACCGATGCTCGGCCGTCGCGTCGTGGTCTATGGCGGCGGCAATACGGCGATCGACGTGGCCCGTACCGCCAAGCGTATGGGGGCGGAACCGATCATCGTTTATCGCCGTACCCGCGACAAGATGCCGGCCCACGACTTCGAAGTCGAAGAGGCGATGCAAGAAGGCGTGATGATCAAGTGGTTGTCGACGATCAAGAAGGCCGGTGATGCCTCGATTACCGTCGAGAAGATGGAACTCGACGCCAACGGCTTCCCGCAACCGACTGGTGAGATCGAAACGCTGGAGGCCGATTCGGTTGTTCTCGCGCTGGGTCAGGACGTCGACCTCGGGCTGCTCGAAGGCGTACCCGGGCTGGAAGTGACCGATGGCGTGGTCAAGGTGGATGCCAACATGATGACCGGTCACGCCGGTATCTTCGCCGGTGGCGACATGGTGCCGACCGAGCGCAACATCACGGTCGGGGTCGGCCACGGAAAGAAGGCAGCACGCAACATCGACGGCTGGCTGCGAGGAGCGGCCTACGTCGCGCCGCCGAAACCACAGGTTGCCACCTTCGAGCGGCTCAATACCTGGTACTACTCCGATGCGCCGAAGACCGTGCGGCCGATGCTCGACATCATTCGCCGCCAATCGACGTTCGAAGAAGTCCAGGGCGGCCTCGATGAGACCAATGCGCTGTTCGAGGCACGGCGTTGCTTGTCCTGTGGCAACTGCTTCGAGTGCGACAACTGCTATGGCGTCTGTCCGGACAACGCGGTGATCAAGCTCGGGCCAGGCAAGGGCTTCCAGTTCAACTACGACTATTGCAAGGGCTGCGGCCTATGCGTGTCGGAATGCCCGTGCGGCGCGATCAACATGGTGCCGGAAAACAACTGATCCTCGTTGTGTGAAGTTGAACGGGGCGGTGACGCGAGTCACCACCCCGTTTTTTTTTGCGACGCTACAGCTCTTACTGCATCAGGAAGGTTGTTTCCGTGCCCGTGTCCCAGCCGTCCCACAGGAAGTCGTCGGCCTTACCGTCAGCGATCAGGCGCAGTGCGTAGCTGACCTGCTCCTTGTAGAAATCGCAGAAGGCACCGATCCTGTCCATGCCGCCGTTCATCTCATGTGCCTCGGCCGGGCACGGCGAGCCACAGAAATGGCGGATGGCGCAGTCGTCGCATGGAGCGAAGGTGTCGACGTCGCGCGCGGTGACGGTGCGGAAGGCGCTGGATGCGAGCGCCGCCTCAATGCCGTCCTCTTCGAACAGGTTGCCGCCGTTGAAGCGTGGCAAACCAATGAACTCGCTGCACGGATACAGGCTGCCGTCGGCGGCCAGGGCGAAGAAAGCGCGTCCTCCTCCGCACGGGGAGATGTCGCACATCAGACGCCGCGCCGTCGGCGCCAGGATGGCGAGCAGGATGTTTGCGAAGTTTGCGACCACCAGCTTGCGACCGGTCTGCGTATACAACGCGTGCGTGCGGTCGAGGGCGGCGAAGAGGGCTTTGCCCATGTCGCCGTCCGCCGGCTTGACGCCGCGGGCGCCAGGTAGCGTGCAGCGCAGGGTGTTGAGCATGCAAGTCGGCACTTCGTGTGCATGGAACAGCTCGACCATTTTCGTTAGATGCGCCAAATTCTCGGTCGTGCAGGTCGTAATCACGCTCCACGAGCCGTAGCCGCGCAGGGCGTCCATGGCACGCAATACCTTTTCGTGCACGCTCTTGCCTCCCCACGTCAGGCGCGTGGCGTCGGTGATCCCGGCGACCGGGCCATCCAGCGAGAGACCGATGCTGACGTTCCGCGAGGTCAGAAAATCGACCGCGGCGTCATCGAGCAGCGTGCCGTTGGTCTGTATGCCGAAGGCGAAGTCGTTGCCGAATTCCTCAATCGCCGCAAAAACCGCAGCCGTGTTCATCAGCGGTTCGGCGCCGTGGAAGATCGCGCGCGGTGTGCGGCCCTCGGGCATGACAGAACGGAAATAGTCGCGCAGCTTGCCGAGCGCAGCAATCAGCCTGTCTTGCGACATGTGCTGGCCGTCGCTGCGTTGCTTGCCCGGCAGGTAGCAGTAAGTGCAGTTAAGATTGCAGCGCTCGGTCGGGTTGAGGTAAACGCCGGACGGTTTCAACTCGAAGCGCAGTGCGTGCAGTTCGCGGGCGAAGCTTTCCGCCTTGTCCTGGAAATCACGCATCAGGGGCGTTTCCGTGGCCATCGACTCGGCGATGCGCGTCTTGTCGACGAGCGCCCAAAACGCTGTATGCGGATCAGTTACAGCGGCGTAGATATCGTGGCCAATGTCCACGGGAACGAGCGGGCCGCAGGTTGCGGCCCGAGTGAAAGTGGCGTCGGTCATTTACTTGGCCGCTTTTTTGTCCATCAACACATAGTGCGAGAGGCCGATGCCGTCCGGATTGCAGCTCTTGCGGATGGCAATGGTCGGAGCGGCGGGCTGGCTGGTTTGTGCGGCTTGGTGATCTTGCTGTTGAACGGCTTGCGACATGTTCCTCTCCTCGGGAAATTCAAATGAAAAAGGGCTCCGGCTGAAAGTACGCGGCTGCATACCCTCAGCCGGAGCCCTTGCCAAAGCTCCGCTTCAGTCCGACACGTCTTCTGGCTACCGGATCAGCCTAAGCGCTGCGCCTTCCCGGCGGAGTGTTCTCCGTCAGTGGCTGGTCGTTGCCGACCGTGCAGCGTTCGTCCCCGGATACAGCGGCGGGCCCGCCACGGATTTGCACCGTGTTCCGTTTCGTCGAAATGAATGGAGCGCACATTCTCCTTGACCGCGGGGCGGCGGGTCAAGTGATTGTCATCGGGCGGCTACTCATGCCAGGCGCGCAGGATGATGTCGCGGATGACGTGTAGCTTGCGGTGGAAAAAATGATCCGCCCCGGGGATGACGGTGATCGGAAGTTCGAGCGGTTCGGCCCAGGCGAGAACGTTTGCGAGCGGGACCGTTGTGTCCACCGACCCGTGAATGACCAGCGTGTCCTTGTCGACCGCAGCCGTTGCGTAGTTCCGCGCACCTTCGACGTGGCCGGCGGCAGTGCCGATCAGGATCAGTCGCCGGGCTGGTTGACCGGCGTTGGCCAGTGCACTGGCTACGTGCGATTGCACATAGGCCCCAAATGAAAAGCCCGCCAGTACGACGGGCAGTTCGCCGAAAATTCGTCTTGCCTCGTCGAGGACCGCCAGCATGTCCTCAGTTTCACCGTGCCCCTCGTCATGTTTCCCAGTACTGGCACCTACGCCGCGAAAATTGGGGCTCAACACGGCGCAACCGAGTCGCGCGAGCGTGCTGGCCACGGTGTGCACGACCTTGTTTTCGTTGGTGCCGCCGAACAGCGGATGCGGATGGCAAACCAGAGCTATGCCCAGAGGATCCTCTGGTGTATCGACCCGCGTCTCGATATTCCCAGACGGGCCATCGATGGAAATCGTTCGAGTGGTCGGTTTCATCTAGATCTCGAGGCGCTTCACAACACGCCCCTGGATTAGATGTTCCTGAATGATTTCCTCAATATCGTCCGTATCAACATACTGATACCACACTGCCTCGGGATAGACGACGAGAACAGGCCCTTCGTCGCACCGATCCAGACACCCCGCCCTGTTGATTCGAATATTTCCTTTTCCCTTAAGTTTCAACTCGGCAACGCGTTCCTTTGCATAGGTCTGAGCGTCGGTTGCGCCGAGGTTGTTGCAGCAGGTCTCGCCATTTTCCCGCTGGTTACAGCAAAAAAAGACGTGGTGTTTGAAGTAGCTCATGGTGTGGTCCTCTAGTAACTTTCGATCGCAGGGCTAAATGCGTCGAACGAGCAGTATCAGGTAGGGAAGCGACAAAAACGGCCAGAAACTGGCAGTTAGTCGCGTAAGACCATTGAAGTTGAGAAAGTGTCCCTGGCGCCAGGCGGTCAGTGCGGCGACAGAGTACGGGTTGAACGGGGTAATGTTGACGAGGACCGTGCCAGCCATAAGCGCGAGTCCGGCAAGTGCAATGCGGACAGGGCGCGGCAGGAACTGTGATATCAGCAAGAGAACCCCTCCGATCGCGAGTCCCAAGCCGGCGCCGGGCGAAAGCCAGGCAAAGGCACTTTGAGGTCCGATCAGAATGATGGCCCCCAATGTGCGGACAAACAGGGCAAAAAGAAAAAAACCGAGCAAGGCTTGGTAAACGACACCGTTCGGCGGGAGAAAGGTTCGTATCAACAGACCGACGGCGAGCATATTGCAGATGATGATGCCGGTTTCCATGGCAAAAAAGGAATGTGCTGCATACGGAACGGGGGGGACGATGCCGAATAGCTGGCGCAAGTCTCCAGACCCAAACAATACGGTTTCTGGAGAAAGCTGGGTAATCATCCACAGACCGGTCAAAACGAGGCCGTACTCGCTGTGGGGGATGCGTGCCAGAAATTGCCGCTGGATACAGTCGATTTTCGCGAACATCGTTGTGCCGAACCACATTGACAGGAGCGCACCAAAGCCAGTGCCGAGCGAGTTGCAGACAAGGTCAAGGGATGAGGGGACGCGGCTTGGCAGGAATGATTGCAGGGTTTCGATGGCGAAGCTTAAGAGCGTGCCCAGCATGAATGCTTGAAGTGACGTGAGAGCATGCCCGTGCCGTGTCCTGAGAGCCTGGGCCAGAAGGAATCCGAGAGGCAGGTAGGCAGCAATGTTGACCGCCAGATCGAAAGCCGTCCAGTAACGGGGCCAGGCAGCTTCCAGAAAAACGAATGGCGAGAGTCCCGCCGATTGCCATCCGGAAAAAGGGTGCAGGCTGGCGTAGATGATCAGAAGCAAGTAGCAGCTGGCCAGATAGCGCGGCAAGCGCCAGGGGGCTGCCGGGTGATGGTCTTCTGAAGAGGCTTGAGAGGAATGCTTGCCTGTTGCCATGTTCGTACGTGGGGGTTCGGGCAGAAGTGATTCTATCTTCGCTGGCCATTGGCGGAGTTCGTCGTCATGCATTTTTTCCAGAAAAGTCATGAGGTTGACAAAACTTCGCTCGATGAATAAAGTTCGGGCTCTCCCGCACTGCGGAGGCTGTTGTTCAGGAGCGGCCTAGTGCGGAACTTGTCTAATTTCTTTGACTCCATTACTGACTGACGTTCAGTTCCTGAAGCAGTTTTGCCCTGCGGCACTCCTTCCTTCCGCCGCTTCCGGGCAATGCACCCGCCTATAACCGTTTGTCGCACGGCAAGTTTGTCTGTTTGCGCGATGACAACAGTGAAAGGAGAGAGCATGTCTGTCGCTATAACGCTCAAAACTTCGATGGCACGCAGTCTGGATGCCGTCTCCAGCTTTACCCAGTACGCAGTGATGGTTGTCGGACTGTTGTTCGTTCTCGGCACCGTCGGTCATTTTTTTGACGAGCAGGACGAGCCGGTTGGTAACCCCGTTCCTGCGCCGGTCGTGGAGGCTTCTGTTCCCGCAGCCCTTCCCTTGGCCGGCGATAGTCTTGCGCGGCGAGGTGTGCCTGAAGCCAAGCCTCAGTTCTCGGCAGTTCTTGGCTACTTGAAGCGCCGTTACCGTGTTTCGCCCGATGCTGTGAGGCCGATCGTCGAGGCGGCCGAGTTGATCGGCAAGGAGCGACGTATCGATCCACTGCTGATTCTGGCGATCATCGGCATCGAATCGGGGTTCAACCCGTTCGCTGAAAGTTCGCTGGGAGCACGTGGCCTGATGCAGGTGATTCCACGCTTTCATATGGACAAATTTCCCGCAGGGCTTGGCAGTCGCCATCTTTTCGATCCGGCAGTGAATATCCGTGTCGGCGTCGGTGTTCTTGAGGAGGCGATCAAGCGTCGCGGCGGGCTGGTTCCGGGGCTGCAACAGTATGCCGGGTCGTCCGATCCAGAGGGCGGCTATGCGAACAAGGTGTTGGCGGAAAAGGCACGCATGGAAAAAGCCGTGGGCCGGAACCCTGGGGCGGCTTCAAACGCCTGATTGCACCCCCAAGCCAGCCCCCTTGTCGTAGCGGGAGGCTGGCTTTGAGTACATCTTGGCTCAATCGTCTTCCAGACCGACGGTCTTGTGTCCAGCTGCAAGTTGCTGTTGTGTGCCAATAGGCACGGCAGCGTAATGCGAGAACGTAATGCTGTATGAGCCCTGGCCGCCGGTCAGGGACTTAAGCCGGCCTTGATAATCGTCCAGTTCGGCGAGAGGGACTTTGCCGTTAATGGCCATTGTTCCAGTGCCGCGTGGCTGAGTTCCCGTAACCTGTCCACGCTTGCTTGACAGATCTCCTGATAGATCGCCGACGGAAGCCTCCGGAGCGAGAACTTCGATATCCACTACGGGTTCGAGGATGATTGGCGTCGCAGCCTGGATGGCCTCAATGGTTGCTTTCCGACCCGCGGTGAAGAACGCAATGTCCTTGCTGTCCACTGAATGGGACTTTCCGTCATGGACGACTACGCGGATGTCGTGCACTGGAAAACCTCCGACGACGCCGTCCGCAAGCGCTTGACGCACGCCTTTTTCGACCGAGGCCATGAACACACCAGGGATAACACCGCCCTTGACCATGTCGACGAACTCGAAACCGGCTCCACGCTCCAGTGGTTCAACGCGCAGCATTACCTCGCCGAACTGGCCGGCACCGCCGGTTTGTTTTTTGTGTCTGCAATGGCCCTCTGCCTTCTTGGTGATCGTTTCCCGGTAGGCAATTTGTGGTGGCTTTGTCGCGAGTTCGATCTTGTATTGCTGTGACAATCGGGCCAGCTTGGTGCGCAGATGAATTTCTCCCAATCCCCGAACGACTGTTTCGTTGGTGGTCGGGTGGCGCTCAACTTTGAAACAAGGGTCCTCGATCTCAAGTTTGTGCAATACGTCGAACAGCCTTTGTTCGTCAGCCTTTCGCTTCGTTTCTACCGCCAGACCCTGCATCGGTTCCGGGAATTCGAGGGGTTTCAGATGGATGTGGTCTTCGTCATGCGAGTCGTGCAGTACGACGTCGAATTCGATCTCATCCACTTTTGCTACGGCGCCGATATCGCCCGGAACGAGGGTATCGACCTCAACGTATTCCTTGCCTTGCAGACGATAGAGGTGGCCGACCTTGAACGCGCGTTTCGCATCACCCACAAAGAGTTGTGTGTCTTTTCGAATCGTTCCCTGGTGGACGCGGAAGATGCCGAGCTTTCCAACGAACGGGTCACTGACAATCTTGAAGACGTGAGCCAGTACGTGCTTTCCCGGATCGGGTACGGAATCGAATGCCACCGCCTCAGGATCGTCCAGTTCTCCGCTGAAAAATGGGGGAGGATTTCCTTCTGTAGGATTTGGTGCCAGTTTGGTCAACGCGTCGAGCAACTGGGGGATGCCGGCGCCCGTTTTTGCCGAGACGAATAAAATGGGAATCAGGTGGCCGGCTCGCAGCGCCTTTTCGAAGGGGGCGTGCAGTTCTTCGATCGAGGGGTCAGTGCCTTCGTCCAGATAGCGCGCGAGCAGATCTTCATCCTCTTCCACGATCTGATCGATCAGTGCACGATGCATCGCGGCGACCGTTTCAAAATCGCTTTCACCATCATCGTGGCCAAGGACCTCGACGACGTCCTGTCCGTGGTGCGCGGGCAAATCGAGAATCATGCACTCGCGGCCGAAGCGTTCGCGGATTTCTCCGACGAGTTTGGGAAGATCGACGTTTTCCGCGTCGATCTTGTTGATCACGATCATCCTGCACAGATTGCGCGCTGCGGCCAGTTTCATCATCCGCTCGGTCGACAGTTCAATGCCGTTTTGCGCGTTGATCACGACAAGTGCGGTGTCTACTGCGGCAAGGGCTCCGATGGCCTGCCCCGCGAAGTCCGGGTATCCCGGGGTGTCAATTACGTGGATCTGTGTATCAATCCAGTTCAGCGAGGCGATCGCGGACTGAATGGAGTGACCGAGTTCCCGCTCCAGCGGGTCGAAGTCACAAGTTGTGTTTCCTTTCTCAACAGAGCCTTTGTTGGGAATCGCGCCGGCCGCGGCGAGCAGTGTTTCGACAAGTGAAGTCTTGCCGGCAGCGCCATGGCCGACAATGGCTACAGTACGAAGGTTGACCGTGTTGTTCTGACCCATGTTTTCCCCCAGTTCTTTTGAAAATACTCGACGTGGGGTGCAAATACGGCAATACCCAGAGTCGAGCTACCGATTACGCATGATCCAACACAACGGTTTCATTCTACGCTTTATGCCTTGCCCGCCAAGTGCCAACCCGTGTTTTCTCGATAGGTGATCGCATAACACGAAATTTCTTGATTCGGATTGATGACTTGCGTGCAAACGCATAGAATGTGCGCCTTCGCGGGTGTAGTTCAATGGTAGAACGGCAGCTTCCCAAGCTGCATACGAGGGTTCGATTCCCTTCACCCGCTCCACTTACTCCTTGTAAGTTGCTCGGCCTCTCGATGAGAACGCCGCAAGCACCGACCATTTTCCATTGTTTTCACCGTTGAACCCTGACGGCTTAACGAAATAGATGACCAGCACGGTATCGGAACTTGCCCGACCCGTCCTGTAGTCAGTTCAGTCCTTCCTGCACGATCCTCCGTTGTCTATTTTCTGTTCCCCGACTGCTGCTGGGTGTCATGACCGTACAGTTGGTCGAGTATAGCCAGCTGTTTGTTCCAGTACTTCATTTCGGAGTCCCCTTCGTAGTTGTACATGCATACCTGTCCCAAGGACTCCACGAGAATATGATAATGGAGTTGAGAGAAGCAAAGATGCATGCAAAAGAGAACCACCGGTCAGCGCCACCACCGCCTGATACGGCTCGGGCGCGAGGCGGCGATTGAGCCGCAATTCTCTCTCGCAACCACGCTTGCATTTTTCCGGCGTTCCGTCGCGCTACGAATACTGAGAGCGCCTCTTGCGCTCTCAGCTCCCGACGCATCGTCATATGCCACATCCCGAGCCTGAGTTGAGCGCCCCTGACCCCACGGCCTTGAATAGCTGAGCGGCCGCAGATCGCCGGGTCCTACCGCCCGGACTCCGCTGTCGAGGCCAAAGGGGTTTTCCCTCGGATAAACGCTGCACCGCCGGGTAATCCGGGCAAATGGCGTATGATCGGTCGTTGCAGCACCGACTCATTTGGGGCGCCGCGTTTCTGGCGGCGCAGCGGCACCAACACTTTTTCGGGAGAAAACATGAACTGGGATGTGAATGCCGTGATGGCGCAAGCGCCGGGTTTCTTTATCACCTACGGGCTAAAACTGGTGATGGCGGTCGTCGTCTATGTCGTCGGCAAATGGCTGGCGGAGATGATCGCCAACGGACTGGAAAAGGGCATGAAGGCGCGCAACGTCGACTCGACGGTCGGCCGTTTTACCCGCAACGTCAGCTACTACGCGCTCTATACGATCGTCATTATCGCCACACTGGGCCAGTTGGGCGTGCAGACCGCGTCCTTCGTTGCCATTCTCGGTGCCGCTGGTCTGGCCATCGGCTTCGCGCTGCAAGGCTCCTTGGCCAATTTCGCCGCCGGCGTACTGCTGATCCTTTTCCGCCCCTTCAAGGCCGGCGACTACATCGAGGCCGCAGGCACAGCTGGCGTGGTCAAGGAAATCTCGATCTTCTCGACCATCCTGACCTCGCCGGACAACAAGGTGGTTACGGTGGCCAACAACGCGATCATGGGCGGTAACATCACCAATTATTCGACGATGGCCACTCGGCGCGTCGACCTTACCGTCGGGGTGAGCTACAGCTCGAATCTGGCGCTGGTCAAACAGACGCTGCAACAGATCGCCGACGAGGACACGCGTGTGCTCAAGGATCCGGCGGTGACCATCGGTTGCGTGGCGCTGGCCGATTCGTCGGTCAACTTCGTCTTCCGCTGCTGGGTTAACAGTGCCGACTACTGGCCTGCCTTCTTTGCCCTGACCGAACGCGTCAAGACGCGCTTCGACGAAGTCGGGATCGAGATTCCGTTCCCGCAGATGGATGTTCATCAAGACGCATAACATCGATCCTTCTCCCGCAACGTGCACCGGAGACCTTCAAGATGTATGAGGACGAAGCGAAAAATATGGGGTTCTCCGGTGCCGTCGGCGGGGCGATGGTGCGCAGCAGTTATTGGGGTGGCATTTAGGCGTACAGCGCGGGCGTTGCCTGACGGACCTAATGGCCTGTCTGATCCTGCATGGAAAAGAAGGCGTCGCCTGGAATTGGTTCTGAGCACTAGTGCTTCAAGCTAAGCCTCCATGTTTTTTTCGCGTTGAGAGTATGCGCGACTTCCTGTTCGCACGTGGCTCGTGTCGAGCCAAGTCCGTTAATCGATGATATCGACGCTCCTCAGCAAGCGCCAAAATTTTGGCTATAGGACGACAAGATAGAGCCAGTTCCTTGATTTTCGCCCGTTACTTCTCGCCGCATGTATCGGGGAAAATTTCAGCGCGCGAAAGATCGAGGTTTGACGAAAGCGAACCTGCGCGCTACCAAATCTCTGGCAAGTCGTCGACCAATCTGGCCGTTAGCTGTAGCTCGGTGGTGGGGGCGGTATCGCACAGTTCTCTGCCGTTGTTTGGACTGCCCGAGTTTCCGCTTACATCAACTGTCAGGGAGGTCGCTCTTACCTTTACTGTATTTCTCACCATCACCTGTAGCGCGAAAAAAACAATATGGAGCACTCAATCACGATATTGGTTTGATCAATGAAGGCAAATCAGCCAGTCCGGCCCTAAGCATATCAACCAGTAAGCGAACCTTGGGCAGCGGATAGCGCCTGTGAGGTGAAACCGCCCACACAGCCGTGTCCGGCGGCTGGTTGCTTTCGAGCAGCGAAACTAACTCTCCACGCGCGAGTGGCTCCAGCACATAGTAATCGGGCAGTTGGCACAAACCCAGGCCCCTCAAGGCGGCATCGAGCACCGCGGTTCCATTGTTGCAGCGCCAGTTGCCGCGTGGCTTGAAGGGGTACTCATGGCCATTCTCATGGAACAGCCAGGTGTCATTCGTGCCGATCAGGCAATTGTGGCCTGTTAGCTCCGAGAGGGTATGCGGGCGACCGTACCGTTTCAGATAGGCGGGCGAGGCGCAAAGATACATGGCGCGTGGCGCAATGCGGCTGGCAACGAGCGTGGAGCTTTCCAGCCGACCAAGTCGAATCGCCAGGTCGAACCCTTCCTGGACCAGATCGAGCATGCGGTTGGTCAGTTCGATTTCGACGCGCAACTGCGGATACTGCACCATAAAGCTATTCACGATTGGCACGATGAAACGCTCACCGTAGGCCACGGCCGCTGTCATGCGCAACAGGCCAGTCGGTGCACGATGCAGATCGCTGATTGCGATAAATGCCTCGTCGCGCTCCTCGATCAAACGTTGGCAGCGTGCGAAAAAGGTCTGCCCTGCCTCGGTCAACGACACCTTGCGTGTTGTGCGATAGAGCAAGCGGGCCTGAAGACGTTCCTCTAGCAAGGCCACCTGGCGGCTGACATGTGAGGACGACACACGCAGCCGCTCGGCGGCGCGTGAAAAGTTTGCGCATTCCACCACGGCGACAAATTCGTCGAGTCCCTCCCACCGGCTCATCCTATTTTTCTCTCTCTTTCACGAAAACAATGATTATCCCTTTGGTGCAATAGTATTTCCTTTATTAGTTAATTATCCCCGTAAATACCTCAATTAAACTTGCTCTCGAAAATGATTCCTAACACAGGTTTTCAATAGTTCTTATTTTGGAGAGCCACCATGAGCATTAAATCCCGTGCAGCAGTCGCCTTTGGTCCAAAACAACCTCTGCAAATCGTTGAGGTGGATGTCGAACCCCCCAAGGCAGGTGAGGTGCTGGTGCGTATCGTGGCAAGCGGCGTTTGTCACACCGATGCCTTTACGCTCTCGGGAGATGACCCGGAAGGCATCTTCCCGGCCATTCTTGGTCATGAAGGGGGCGGCGTCGTTGAAGCCGTAGGCGAAGGCGTGACTTCGCTGGAAGTGGGTGACCATGTCATCCCGCTCTATACTGCCGAGTGCCGCGAGTGCAAATTCTGCAAATCCGGCAAGACCAATCTCTGCCAGGCGGTGCGCGCTACACAGGGCAAGGGCTTGATGCCCGATGGCACCACGCGCTTCTCGTACCAAGGGCAACCGATCTATCACTACATGGGCTGCTCGACATTCTCCGAATACACCGTACTGCCCGAAATCTCGCTTGCCAAGATTCCGAAGGAAGCTCCGCTGGACAAGGTATGCCTGCTGGGGTGTGGCGTAACTACCGGCATTGGCGCGGTACTCAACACTGCCAAGGTGACAGAAGGTTCCACCGTCGCGATCTTCGGTCTCGGTGGCATTGGCCTGGCAGCAATCATCGGTGCGACCATGGCCAAGGCCAGTCGCATCATCGCTGTGGATATCAATTCAGCCAAATTCGAGATTGCCAAACAACTGGGCGCAACGGATTTCGTCAATCCCAAAGACCACGAACGTCCGATTCAGGATGTGATTGTCGAGATGACCGATGGAGGCGTGGATTACTCTTTCGAGTGCGTCGGCAACGTAAAACTGATGCGCGCTGCGTTGGAGTGCTGCCACAAGGGCTGGGGCGAGTCGACCATCATTGGGGTGGCCGGTGCGGGACAGGAAATCAGCACGCGTCCGTTCCAGTTGGTCACAGGCCGGGTCTGGCGTGGTTCTGCTTTCGGCGGCGTACGTGGTCGCACCGAATTGCCCGGCTTTGTGGAGAAATCGCAGAGCGGCGAGATTCCGCTCGATGTATTCATTACGCACAATATGCCCTTGGATGACATCAACCAGGCTTTCGACCTGATGCATGAAGGCAAGAGCATCCGTACCGTCATCCACTTCTGAGTAGCGCGCCATGAGTTTGGAAAACATCGCTTGCAACAAGAGCTTCGGCGGCTGGCACAAGCGCTATCGACATCACTCGGCGGCACTCGGCTGTGACATGGTGTTTGCCATCTACTTGCCGCCACAGGCCGAGCTGGAAAAAAAGTTGCCGGTGCTCTACTGGCTCTCTGGCTTGACCTGTACCGATGAAAACTTCATGCAGAAAGCCGGCGCACAGCGTGTTGCCGCTGAACTGGGCATGATTGTCGTCGCGCCGGATACCAGCCCTCGTGGCGCAAATGTCCCCGGCGATCCTGAAGGTGCGTGGGATTTCGGTCATGGTGCAGGCTTCTATCTGAATGCGACAGAAGCGCCGTGGGCAACGCATTACCGCATGCATGATTACGTGGTGAATGAACTGCCAGCGCTGATCGAAGCAAACTTTCCCGCATCCGACGTGCGCGGGATCTCTGGCCACTCAATGGGTGGGCACGGCGCGTTGATCTGCGCATTGCGCAACCCTGGGCGCTATCGGTCAATTTCTGCGTTTGCCCCGATCTGTCAGCCCAGTACCTGCCCGTGGGGCGAAAAGGCCTTCAGCCAGTATCTGGGCGCAGACCGCACGAATTGGGCCGAGTGGGATGCAAGTTGGTTGATTGCGCAAGCACGTGAACAAGTGCCGGTGCTGATCGACCAAGGCGACCGCGACAGCTTCCTCTCAGAGCAACTCAGGCCCGAGACATTGCAGGCCGCAGCAGCCAACGCTGGCTATCCGCTCACTTTGCGTATGCAACCGGGCTATGATCATAGCTACTACTTTATTGCCAGCTTCATCGATGAGCACTTGCGCTTTCATGCCGAGGC
>QKII01000018.1 GCA_003249625.1 Propionivibrio sp.
AGATCGAACAGTTCGACGATGTCCCGGTTACGCATGCGAACGCACCCGTGTGACTGCGGCGTCCCGATCGGCTCGCTGTCCGGACACCCGTGAATGTAAATGTACCGCCGCATCGTATCGACTTCGCCGAGCCGGTTCCTGCCGACTTCGCACCCTGAGAGCCAGAGAATCCTCGTCAGGATCCAGTCCCGATCAGGATGCTGTGCCGCAAGATCCCGGTTGTAGATTTCTCCCGTCGGACGACGCGCCTTGAATACGGTGTTTTCGGGAAATCCGGCGCCGATCCTGGCGCGAACCAGATGTTTTCCGCGCGGAGTACAGAAACTCCCACGAGCCTCCCCCGCCCCGCGTGCCGCCGTCGATACCGGATAACTACGCAGGCTGTTTCCTGCGGCATCAAATAGCGTCAAGGTCTGTTCGGCAAGAGAAATCCGGATATTCACCCTTGCCCCACCTTCTTGGCTCGCCGCGCCGCAAAAAATCCTGACAGGAGTTGCCCGCACTCGTCCGCAAGCACCCCGCCGACGACTTCGGTGTGATGATTCAGACGCTCCACGGCAAACAAGTCGACGACGCTGCCATGCACCCCGGTCTTGGGGTCTCGGGCGCCATAAACAACACGGGAAATGCGCGAATGCAGGATGGCTCCTGCGCACATGGCACACGGCTCAAGCGTCACGAAAAGTTGGCAGCCCGGCAGTCGATAGTTTTCCAGATTTCTTGCGGCATCACGGAGGGCGGCGATTTCCGCGTGTGCCGTCGGGTCGGATTCGCCAATCGGCGCATTGAAACCGCGCCCGACAATCTTGCCATCAAGGACAACGACGGCCCCCACGGGCACCTCGCCAAGACATTCCGCCGCTCGTGCCAGCGACAACGCTTCACGCATGAAGAATTCATCAGTCATCGGAAAATTCTACATCACGATGTGGAGCCGACACGCGCGAAATGACAGTGCAGACATTTACGCGGAATTCAGGTGGACGAAACCAGACGGCTCGGTTGCAGCCGCCCGGCTCCATCGGATATAGCTACGCCAAGCAATTGCCCAAGGTGATAGACGCGGCATTTCCCGGGGGGCAATCCCGGCACGTCGACTGGATTGCCATGAGCGAAACGCGCGGCCGCCGCACACTCCAGATTCGCTACCGGCAAGCTCTGCAATAGCGAATCCGGCGGAAGAAGATAGTGAGCACGTTCTTCTTCAGGAAGGGCATTCAAGGTTTCCAGCGACACCGCCTTGGCAACGGTCAGATCACCCACGACCACCCGGCGCAACGCGGTCAGATGCGCTCCACAGCGCAACGCCCGGCCAATGTCCTCAGCCAGTGTCCGGATATAGGTTCCCTTGCTGCAAGTCACCCGCAGGCGACAGAAGTCCGCCCCGCTCTCGAGCACCAGAAGCTCACTGATCGTAACTTCGCGGGCCTCGCGTTCAACCTCGACTCCCTGGCGTGCCAATCGGTAAAGCGGCTGGCCGTCCCGCTTGAGCGCCGAGTACATCGGAGGAACCTGACGGATCTTGCCGCGAAACTGAGGCAGGACCGAATCCAGATGGTGCAACTCGATCTGCGCCGGACAGCGCTCAAGTACCTGACCGTCGGCATCGCCCGTGTCCGTGGTAATCCCAAAACAGACCTCGGCTTCGTAGGTTTTATTGGCCTCCAGGAGGTCGGCGGAAAACTTGGTCGCCTCGCCAAAGCATAGCGGCAACAGCCCGGTGGCCATCGGATCGAGCGTGCCGGTATGCCCTGCTTTCGCCGCCGAAAAAAGCCGACGGACCGTCTGCAGAGCAGTATTCGAAGTCACCCCTTTGGGTTTGTCGAGCAAAAGGACGCCGTCGACGCGGCGCCAGACACGTTTTGGCCGGTCGTTCTGAGTCAATTCAGTTTTCGGTGGAATCAGTTGGAGCGTCAGAGGTCTTCGAGACGGCAACAGCCTCCTCGATCAGTCGGGAGAGGTCAGCGCCTCGCTCAAGCGACTCGTCGAAGACGAAATGCAGCTGCGGCGTCGAATGAATGGTGATGCGCCGTCCAAGTTCACGCCGCAGGAAACCGGCGGCCTTCTGCAGCCCGGTGAGCACGGACGGAAGGTGCTCTCGTCCCGCCATGCTGCTGAAGAAGACCTTGGCATGGGCATAGTCAGCGGACACCTCGACATCGGTGATGCTCACCATGCCCACACGCGGATCCTTCAATTCGGTATCAACTCGGCAAGCTCACGCCGGATCTGCTCGGAAACTCGATCGCGGCGCGAAAAACCTTTATTTGCCGTCACGATGCGCCCCCTTAGAGCGAGCGCGCGACTTCGGTCAGGTCATAAACTTCGAGCTGGTCGCCTTCCTGATAGTTGTTATAGTTCTTCAACGACAAACCACATTCGAAGCCGGAACGCACTTCCTTGACGTCGTCCTTGAAG
>QKII01000273.1 GCA_003249625.1 Propionivibrio sp.
CCCGGGCGCAAATCTCCGGTGGTGATCAGCGTCGCCGGCTTCAGATCATCAGGGAGCTTTCTGGCCTGGATTACTGCGAGGTCGTTGTCCGGATCGATACCGGTGATTATGGCCTCCGATTCGGTTCCGTCGGCGAACACGACGCGAACGTGACTGGTCCCGACGACCACGTGGAGGTTGGTCAGGATGCTGCCCTGTTCGGTGATTACCACGCCGGTACCGACCGATTGCCGTTCGCTGGATTCTCTTTTCTCTTCCTGTTTCTTGTCGTCCGGAACCAACGGTGCGGGGAGATTGCCGACGCCTTCCGGATGGTCGAAGCCGTCGACGCGAACGATCGACGGACGGATCGCTTCGTAGGCTTTTGCCGCTTTCGAAGGCAGGGGGGTTTTCTCCAGGCTGCTCCTTACGGCGCGGTCGATGTCGTCCTGGGTAACGATGAGCATAGGCGCGGAATACTGCCGATCCAGTACCACGCTTCCAGCTGCTACGAGTATCGCCAGGAAAAGCAGGCATGCGACCGGATGCGCGCGGACCAGCGTTGAAACCACCTTGAAAACGAGCGAAGTGGCCGGCGAAGCCTGTGCTCGGTCAGCTGATTCATCCCGCGGTTGGAGCAAAGCCGAGTCCTCGCCGGGTGGTTTGTCTGCCGGTTTGCTGTACAGCGTGTGTCGCTTCATGCGCACCTCGCTTATGGAATCGGCTTCACGAAAAGCAATGCGGTCGGAAATGAGTACATTGCCGGCAACATAGTGCTGCTTTGATCACCGGATCAGGGTTCGAGTTTCATCACTGCAAAGAAAAAGGCCCGCATCGCAGCGGGCCCAGATCCATTAGATAAAAGTTGTGTGTCAGTTTTGCCGACGTTTCCATGCAAACAGACCGGTCAGTCCCAGTCCCAGCAGTGCGAGTATTCCCGGTTCTGGAACTTGCAACGGTTGGGTTGAGATCGTGAAACCGAATTCCAATGTCGTCGATTGACCTTCTGGCGTTGTAAACCCGATGCAGCCACTTGCCACCCCGGCAGCGGCGCAAGCGGAATTCTCTAGAACGGAGAGAACTCCACCCGTCGTGGGGAAGATGTTGACATAGTAAGTGCTCAATCCCGTTCCGTCGTCATAGTCAAACGAGCTATTCAACAGGCCGCTCGTCAGCACGAAGATGTCGTTACATGGAGTCGGGCTACCGCTGACGGGGCACGGGTTGCTGTTCGGCGTTTCGGTAAAAGCGATTTCAAACAGGAAGTTGAACGGCGACAACGCAGGATTGTCCGGGTTTACCGGATCAAGGGTAACAGTATTGTTTAACGTCGCTGCGGTCAGCGTTGTTCCCGTGATGGGGTTGTTGTTGTGAGTTAGGGATGTGCTCAAGCCCAGATAGGGTAGGGAGGCTGGTGGAGTATTGCCGAAATATGTGTCTACCGAACCAGTTGCCGGCGACCCGCCAACTACGAGCGAACTTTGCCCCTGGCCAGTCGACGTTCCCCAAGACAGTGTTCCGGTTGACACAGCTCCGGAGGCACCGTTGCTGTATTCAGCGAAGGTGAACAAGCTGGTTACGGAATAGTCCCAAGTCGAAACAGCCGCGCCTGCAGTCGTAGAAGCTAGGAAAAGCGTAGCCGCCACACCAAAGAATTTTGCCCCGATTTTCATGACGATCCTATTGTAAGTGAACTTGCGAGGACAAAAGCATACGCCGTGCCAGTCAATATAAATAATTGATGAGCATAGGAATTGTTCAATATTGCGTCAGATCAATGCTGGCGTTTGTAAAGAAAGTTGACAGATTCAGTGGGTTCGTTGCTGCGGGTCTTGCATGAAATACCTTTTGAGCAGCGTGTAAAGCGCAGGGTAGTGATTTGTCAGAAGATTCGGCGCTTCAAAAAAAATTTCGCTTGCTACTGCGAAGAACTCGGCAGGATTCTCCGCAGCGTAGGGATCGAGAGGGAGTGAATCGGCAATGCCGTCGGCAAGCGTCGCCGGTGCGGTGTCGAGGACGTAGACCTTGGTACGAAAATCCTCGTAAGCGGCCAGGAGCGTACTTTCCCATTCCGAACGGGATAGCTCGGGTGGCAACGACGGAATGCCATCGGCTTCCCCGTTGCGCATGTCCAGTTTGTGGGCGAATTCGTGGATCACGACGTTGTACCCCCCTCCGGCCATCTGCACGTCATGCCAGGAAATGATCAGAGGACCACCTTCCCAGGCTTCCCCGGAGGCGATGTCATCGTACTCGTGAACGACGCCGAATTCGTCCTCGACCGTGCGCGGAATGACGAATTCGTCCGGATAAACCACGATCCCGATCCAATCGCGATAGTAATCAAGGCCCAGGTTGAGGATCGGCAGGCAGCCTTGCGCCGCGATTGATACACACATGGCGTCAGTTAGTTTCAGTCCGCCAACGGCGGTGAATTCCTTTTCGGCCAGGAATGCTTCGGAGAGTGCCCGCAGTCGGACGCATTCCTCGTCCGACAAACGGGAGAGAAAAGGCAATTGGTCGAGCGTCTCCCGCCAGAGTTCGTCGGGAATCGAAGGGGTTTTTGCACGCCCGCGCCACCAGGCGATCAACCTGCCTATAACCATGCTGTTCAGCCGGGCCGTTTGGCCGTTGTCAGGTAGATGCCAAGGAAAATCAGCCCGATGCCGACAAAGTGAAACGGCTGTGGCTCTTCTCCGAGGAATAGTGCGGAGAGCAGCGTGCCGAAGACAGGCATCAGGTGGATGAAGAGGCTGGCCTTGCTGGCACCGACTTCACCGACGGCCCGGTTGTAGAAGATGTAGCCTACGAAGCTGGGAAGGGTGCCGGTGTAAATGATCGCCGAGAGGGATGCGCCGGACAGTTGGATCGTCCGCCCCTGTGCGACTTCCCACGCGTAGGCCGGTGCCAGGGCAAGCAAGCCAACGGCGGTGAACGCCGCCAGCATCAGCATCGGGTGGACGCCGGCGGGACGCCATTGCAGCCCCGTGGTGTAGAGTGCCCAGACAGCGACGGCGGCAAGCATCCACAGGTCGCCGAGGTTGAAGGTGAGGGCGGCCAGGGTCGCGACTTCCCCACGTGCGACGATGGTCGTTACACCGATCAGCGAAATGGCGACGCCGAGCCATTCGATGCCGCGCAACCGCTTGTGCAGAAACATCCACGACAGCGCAATGGTGGCGACCGGAATGAATGAATTGAGCAGCGAGGCGTTGGTCGCTCCGGTGAATTGCAGTGCGATGTAGGCTAGCGTGTTATAGCCGCCGACACCGAGCAGGCCGAGAATCACCACAGCGAGCCAGTGTTTCCGGAGGATTGGCCATTGCGCGCGCAGGTGCGGCAGGGCCAAAGGAAGGGTGAGCAGGAAGGCGATGGTCCAGCGCCAGAACGCCAGCGAGAACGGAGGCACCTCGCCGCGCACGGCACGCCCGACAACCATGTTGCCCGACCAGAAGAGCGTTGTAAGAATCAGTAGCAGGTAGGGATGACGAAAACGCGAGAGCATGCTGGGTGGCTTGGGAAAAAGGGGTAATTATGCGCGAGTGGCGAAGGTTAGGTTTGCTGTAGGGCTTTTTTTCTCTCCAGATGACTCAGCCTCCCGAGGTTTATAATCGCGCCATGGTTTCCGTCGTTCATTCCGTCGCCGCGCAGAGCGGCATCGAGCACACCCTGCAGACGTTGTGTGCAGGCCTTTCCGTGGACGAGTCCGTGCGTATCGCTCGGGCCGTCGAGTACGCCCAGTCGGTTTATGGCGATCGTACTCTGGGCAGCGGCGAGGGCATCTGGCACCACGCACAAGGCATGGCCCTGATCCTGGTGGGACTACGCCTCGATGTCGATTGTCGACTGGCAGCGCTGCTGTTTGCCGTGCCGACCTACGATGAGCACGGTTTGGAGCGCATAGCAAAGGATTTTGGCCGCGCCGCCGCGGAGTTGGTCAACGGGATTTCGCGTCTGAACAAGATGCGGCCGATCACCCGCGGGTTCGTCGCGCATTCCGCGGAGAACGCTGAGCACAACCTGACTGAAATGAAGGCGCAGATCGAGATCCTGCGCAAGATGTTCCTGGCTGTGGTCGAGGACATCCGGGTTGTCCTCCTGCGTCTGGCGTCCCGGACCCAGACCCTGCGCCATTACGTTGATGAGCCGGATGAGCTGCGCATCCAGGTGGCGCGCGAAACCCTGGAACTGTACTCGCCGCTGGCCAACCGTCTTGGCGTCTGGGAGTTGAAGTGGGAGTTGGAAGACTTGTCTTTCCGCTTCCTGCATCCTGACATTTACAAGAAAATCGCCAAACAGCTCGATGAAAAGCGCGCTGAACGAGAACAGTTCATCGCCAACGCCGTCGCGCGTCTGAAGGGCGAACTGGAGACCGTAGGAATCAAAAACGCCGAGGTCTACGGGCGTCCGAAGCACATCTACAGCATCTGGAACAAGATGCGCAAGAAGGGAGTCGAGTTTTCCGAGGTTTACGACGTCCGCGCCTTGCGCGTTATCGTCGATGAGATCAAGGACTGCTACACGGCGCTCGGTATCGTGCATAACATGTGGTCGCCGATCCCCAAGGAATTCGACGACTACATCTCCAATCCCAAGGGAAATAACTACCGATCGCTGCATACGGCGGTCAGTTGCCCGGACGGTCGTTCGCTGGAAGTACAGATCCGCACGCGCGAGATGCACAAGCACGCCGAACTCGGCGTGGCCGCACACTGGCGTTACAAGGAAGGTGGCAAGGGCGCAGCAGACAGTTCCTACGAAGAAAAAATCGCCTGGCTGCGCCAGTTCATGATCTGGAAGGACGAAGTTTCCGATTCCTCCGACTGGGTCAAGAATTACAAGGAAGCCGCGCTCGACGAGACGATCTACGTGATGACGCCTCAAGGGCGCGTGGTCGACCTGCCGCGCGGCGCCACGGCGGTCGATTTTGCCTACCGCGTGCATACCGATCTTGGACATCGTTGCCGCGGTGCCAAGGTCGACGGGGCGTTGGTGACGCTGAATACGCCGCTGGAGACCGGGCAGCGGGTCGAAATCATTGCCGCAAAACAAGGCGGCCCGTCGCGCGACTGGCTCAATGCGTCGCTCGGTTACCTGTTCACTCACCGCTCCCGAGCCAAGGTGCGCCAGTGGTTCTCCAGCATGGCGCTGGAACAGTCGGTAGCCGACGGCCGCGCGATCGTGACCCGCGAGTTGCAGCGCATGGGCGAGTCGGGCTTCAAGCTTGACGAACTGGCGTCACGGCTTGGCTTCGCCAAGAGCGACGACATGTTCATCGCAGTGGCACGGGCAGAGCTGAACATGCGTCAGCTGCAGATGGCCGTGCGCGGGACGGACACGCAGGCAGAGGAAGATAAACTCGTCGCCGAACCGCCAGTACGCAAGCGCAAATCGAGTGATGACAGCGAAAAGGGCATCCTCATCGTCGGGGTCGACAAGTTGCTGACACAGCTTGCGGGATGCTGCAAGCCGGCGCCGCCCGATCCGATCGTCGGCTTCGTCACGCGCGGCAAGGGCGTCTCGATTCACCGTGCCGACTGCCCCAATTTCGCCAACATGGAGGCGATGCAGCCTGAGCGGGTAATCGAAACCGCCTGGGGAACCGAGACAGAAGGTGTTTTTGCCGTTGATATCGTGGTCGATGCGGTCGATCGGCAAGGGTTGCTGCGAGATGTCTCGGAAGTTCTGACGCGCGAGAAGATCAACGTTACTGCAGTCAGCACGCAATCGAAGCAGGGGACGGCAAATATGCGTTTCACCGGCGAGGTGAAAAACCTCGCTCAGCTAAAGAAAACCCTCGCCGCCTTGCATGAAGTGCAAGGCGTCGTCGGCGCCCGACGCGCCTGATTCCATTTCTAGATCACCGGATACTTTGTCGACATCGCCTTGCTGTGCCACCGCACTTTCTGCGGCTCGTTTTTGCGTCTCCGACGATAAATATACGGAATGACTGCTTCAGCCGTCCTAAAGTAGCTGTGATTCTGCAAACAGCGCCGCGCCGACGATGCCGGCCTGATTGAGGAAACTGGCGGCGACCACTGGCGTGCGGACAGTAAATTGCGGAGAGAACTTTTCGAGCTTCTTGCTGACGCCGCCGCCCAGCACGATGAGGTCGGGCCAGAGCAGGTTTTCCATCGTCACGAGGTAGTGGTCGAAACGCTTTCCCCATTCCTTCCATTTCAGTTTCTTGGTCACGCGTACTGCTTCCGAGGCGTAACGTTCCGCCTCGAATCCGTTGTCGAGCAGAATGTGCCCTAGTTCCGTATTGGGCATCAGATGGCCGTCGGCAAAGAGCGCCGTGCCAAGGCCGGTGCCAATGGTGATGATCAGTACGACGCCCCGCGTTTCGCGGCCGGCTCCAAATCGTATCTCGGCCATGCCAGCGACGTCCGCATCATTGGCGACATGGGCGGCGCAGCCCGTCTGTGTGGAAAAGAAGTCGGCGATCTGCAGGCCGATGAATGACTTATCGATGTTCGCCGCAGTACGGGCAACCCCGTGTTGGATGGCCGCCGGGAATCCAATGCCGATTGGACCTGCCCAGTCCATCTGCCGAACCAGATCACGCAGCGCTTTTCCTACCGCGTCCGGCGTAGCTGGGCGTGGTGTTTCAATACGCACACGTTCGCAGACAAGTTCTCCTGTCGTCGTTTCGACAACGCCCGCTTTTATTCCAGTACCGCCGACGTCAATGCCCAGAATTTGCACAGTCTTTCTCCTTCACATCTTCAACAGGGCAAATCCTATCCTGTATGCTTGACCATTGATAGGAAGACTCAGAGGTGCAAAAGAAAAATGCTGGAGAAATTACAGGCGGTCGATCTCGCCAAGTGTTATCTGCTGCTTAACCACGGCCCAGTCGTTCTGGTGAGCAGCGCGTTCCATGGTCGCCGCAACGTGATGGCGGCATCGTGGGTGATGCCACTCGATTTCGATCCGCCGAAAGTGCTGGCTGTCATCGATGCTCGCAGTTTTACGAGGGAACTGATCGAGGCCTCGGGTGAGTTCGCGTTGAACATCCCATTCAAGCGGATCGCCGAAAAGGTTTTGGCGGCGGGAAGTATCTCGGGGCGAGACGGCGACAAGTTCGCACATGCCGGCCTGTCGGCGTTTCCGGGCAGTCGCATCGGTGCGCCGCTGGTTCATGATTGTGCCGCATGGCTGGAATGCAAGGTTATCCCCGAGTTGCACAACCAGAAACGTTACGACCTGTTCGTCGCAGAGGTCGTCGCAGCCTGGGCCGATCCGGCGGTATTTTCCAATGGGCGCTGGCATTTTCCCGATGCAGCCCGCCGGACGATTCACTACCAGGCAGGCGGGGCCTTTTTCGAGACAGGCAGGGCGTTTGAATGCGCTGATACCTAGCCCAACTCAGCCATCAACATGCCGATCATCCGCTCTGCCTGATCCAGGTAGCCGCCGCCGAACAGGTTGAGGTGGTTGAGCACGTGGTAAAGGTTGTAGAGCGTCCGGCGCTGCGCGTAGCCGTCTTCCAGCGGCCAGGCATCGTGGTAGGCGTCGTAGAAGGTTGCGGGGAAGCCGCCGAACAGTTCTGTCATCGCCAGATCAGCTTCACGATCACCGTAATACACCGCGGGATCGAACAGAACGAGGCGTCCGTCCGTATCGCATGCGGCGTTGCCTGACCAGAGGTCGCCATGCAACAGACTGGGCTGCGGCTGATATCCCGAGAATAAGGCAGGCAGCTTCTCAGCCAAATCCGTTCCCTTGTCGGTCAATTCGCGACCATATCCGTGCCGCTCGGCGAGGGACAACTGGGGACGCAACCGTTCATTCGTGAAGAATTCGGGCCACGTTGTATGCGGCCGATTCACCTGCGGCGAACTGCCGATGTAGTTTGCGCGATGCCAGCCGAAATATGCACCGTTGAGCCGGTGCAAGGCCGCCAGGGTGTGTCCGGCCGCTTCCCCGTTCAGGCTACACAGCGGTTGCAGATCGATGTGTTCGAGAATGATGAAGGCGTTTGCACCGACAACGCCGTTACCAATCACCTGCGGCACACGCAGGTCAGGGCATTCGGCCAAGGCGTTCAAACCCTCGGCTTCGGCGGAAAACATGTCGAGCAACTCGCTCTGGTTTTGCTTGACGAACCAATTGCCCTTATCCGTTTCCGCGACAAAAGAACGCGAAATCGATCCGCCTCCCGCGTCGACGATCCGCCGGATCACGCAATGGTGCCCGGCAAATCGATTAATCGCCTCGGCAAGTCCTGGGATGAGTAGCTTGTGCATAGATCACTTATCTGTTGATTTGTCGGATTTCGAGGGCCATAGTAACTGCAAGGGATGCAGCCATCTCCCATCACGCGGTAGGGCGAAGGCAAATATGAATTATCTCAGCGCATGGAGTGGCATCGCTTTACACCCGGGAGTGCGGTTTTTCCGCAGCGTCCTGCTTGCCCTGTTTTGTGCAATGCCGGCGTGGGCTCAGGACGTCTCTCCGATTCGGTCGCTCGATGTAATTTGCCGGATACTACGCGGCCCTGGAGAAAGGTTTCTATCGCCAGGCTGGCTTGGACGTTCGCCTGCACGAAGGTGCGCCAGGAAAAACCCCTGTAGATGAGGTGCTGGCTGGACATGCTACGTACGGCACGGCCAACAGCGAGGTGTTGTTTGCTCGTCTGCAGGGGCATCCCGTAGTGGCGCTGGCAGTCATTTTCCAGCATTCGCCGTCGGTACTGCTGGCGCGAGCCGATTCCGGCGTGCGTACGCCGCACGATCTCGTCGGAAAAAAAGTCATGTTTATGGGGGGCAAGCAAGACGCGGATTTTCTCGCGATGTTTACGCGCGAAGGAATTAGCCCGGAGAAGATCGACGTCATCCCATCGAGCTACGACATCATGGATCTGGTATCCGGCCGGGTCGATGCCTTTAATTCATACCTGACCAACGAGCCATTTTTTCTGAAACAGCTTGGGGTGGATTATGTGGTGATCAATCCCAGTCATTACGGGATCGACTACTACGGGGACATTCTGTTCACTACCGAAAATGAAATTCGCGAGCACCCTCACCGTGTGGAGGCCCTGCGCGAGGCGACGTTACGCGGATGGCGCTACGCGATGGATCACCCGGACGAAATCATCGACCTCCTTCTTGAGACGTATGCTGTCCCGAAAACTCGGGAGCATCTCAGTTTCGAAGCAGCCTCCTCTCGATCATTGATTCTTCCCGATCTCGTCGAGATCGGACATATGAACCCCGGGCGCTGGCAAGGCATGGTCGATGTGCTTGTGTCTGCCGGTGTCGTCAAATACGGCGCATCGCTGGATGGGTTTATTTACGATCCCAGTTCCCACAACTGGCAAACGCGCATGCGTCAAACCGTGTGGGGAATGGGGTCGATTATTGCCTTGATCCTCATTGGCGTGGGCTTCATGTTCAACACGCTGCGCCGTTTGCGTCAGGAAATCGCCAGACGGAAGAGCATCGAGGAGCAATTGCTTAACGCCAACGACCTGCTCAAGCGTACCGGCAGACTGGCCAAGGTCGGGGCGTTCGAACGAAATATCGTGAACAACACGACGATCCTCTCGGAGGAGGCCGCTCGAATCCGGGAGTTGCCAGCGGGGGTGGAGATCCCGTTCGAAGAGACGATGCGGCACTATCCATTGGAAGAGCGAGCGCAGCGAGCTGCGGAAAATGAGCGAGCGAAACGTCGCGGCGAATCGTGGGAGCATGAGTCATTCCTGACGATGCCTTCGGGGAAGACGGCATGGGTCTATTGCCGCGGTGAGGCTGTTTATCGCGACGGCAAGGTAGTCAAACTGATTGGTGCCGTACAGGACATTACCGACCGTAAGATCGCCGAATTGGCGTTGATTCGTCGCACACGAGAGCTGGAAATGCACAACAGCATCCTGCGCCAGATCCATCAGGACGTCGCCTTGAGCGAAGTGCTTAATTCCTTGGCGTCGCAGGCCGAATTACTCAGTCCGGGTATGCTTTGCTCGATCCTTTTGTTCGAGATGGCCTCCAAACGCTTGCACCACGTTGCTGCACCCAGCCTGCCCGGGCAATTCGTTCGGAACCTCGATCGGATGCTGGCCAACGATGAGAAATGTTCGAGCGCCCAAGCGGCTGCGAGCGGCAGGCGGGTAATCATTGAAAATCTCCAAACGGGTGACGAGTGCTCAGCCGCCTACTGCCGGCAAGCCGCTTCGGCCGGGTTTCAGTCCTGTTGGGTGCAGCCGATCAAGGGGCATGAAAAACGCATCCTCGGCGTTTTCGCCATCTACCAGAGGGTGCCTGCGCGGCCGGGCGACGAGGATATCCAGCTGCTGGAGAATTGTGCCAACCTCGCGGCATTGGTGATAGACCATTACCAGGCGGAAGAAAAAATCCGCAATCTGGCGTACTTCGATGCACTGACGCAACTGCCCAACCGGCGCATGCTCATAGATCGTTTGCGGCTGGCGATGGCCAACAGCCGACGCAGCGGATGCTATGGTGCGCTCATGTTTATCGATCTGGATAATTTCAAGCCGCTCAACGATGCACACGGGCATCACGTCGGCGACCTGCTGCTCGTTCAGGTGGCGGAGCGAATCACGAGTTGTGTCCGCGAGACGGATACGGTCGCGCGCTTTGGCGGTGATGAATTCGTGGTCATGCTCGGCAAGCTCGACGAGAACCATGCCGCATCCGAGATCCAGGCGCGGGGTGTGGCGGAGAAGATTCGCTGCATGCTTTCCGAACCGTTTACTCTTCGGGTTAAACGGGACCGTGACCCCGAAAAGATGGTCACGCATTGCTGTACCGCCAGCATCGGTGTCGTACTGTTCTACAACCACGAAGCGTCGATGGACGACATCATCAAATGGGCTGATGAGGCGATGTACCACGCCAAGGAATCGGGGCGCAACGGCATCCGGCTGCAGTCGTCGCAGCGTCCCGACCGCGGGCAGCTCAAGGCTTGAGCAAAGCGATCAACTCTTCCTGAGCACAACGTGGGTTGGCACGCAGCGCACGTCGCGGGTGATAGCCCCCGTTGGCGTCCATTTCCCATGAATTCTGGTTGTCGGCGAGATAAACCTGCAGCCCTTCGACGATGACGCGGCGCTTGAGCTTCTTATCGAGGATCGGGAAAGCGACCTCGATACGTCGGAAGAAATTGCGCTCCATCCAGTCCGCACTGGAAAGCAGGACATTTTCGGCACCGCCGGCGTAGAAATAAAACACCCGGTGGTGTTCAAGGAAGCGCCCGACGATCGAACGCACCCGGATTTTGTCGGAAAGCCCCTTGATGCCGGGGCGCAGGGCGCAGACACCGCGCACGATCAAGTCGATCCTGACGCCAGCCTGGGAGGCCTCGTAAAGTGCGTCGATGATGGCCGGCTCAAGCAGGGAGTTCATCTTGGCGATGATGCGCGAACGCTTGCCGGCACGGGCGGCCTCGGCTTCTGCGTGGATGGACTTCAGCATGTTGGCGTGCAGCGTAAACGGTGCCTGCCAGAGGTGATGGAGGGACTTGGCCAGGCCCAGACCGGTCAGCTGCTTGAAAACTTCGTTGACATCCTCTCCGATCTCCTCATTACAGGTCAGCAAGCCGAAATCGGTATAGAGGCGGGCAGTGCGAGGATGATAGTTGCCGGTACCCAGATGCACATAGCGGCGCAGGGCACTGCCCGAGCGGTTCTCATCGCGGCGCACGATCATCAGCATCTTGCTGTGCGTCTTGTAGCCGACCACGCCATAAACGACGTGTGCACCGACCTGTTCGAGCTTGGTTGCCCAGCCGATGTTCGCTTCCTCGTCGAAGCGAGCCATCAGCTCGACCACGACAGTGACTTCCTTGCCGTTTAGCGCCGCCCGCAACAGCGATTGCATCAGCACCGAATCCGTGCCGGTGCGATAGACCGTCATCTTGATGGCTACAACGTGGGGATCGGTCGCTGCCTGATCGATCAATTCGATGACCGGCGCAAAGCTCTGGTACGGGTGATGCAGCAGGATGTCACCGGCGCGGATGGACTCGAAGATTGAACGGCTCTTTTTCAACGACTTTGGCGAGCCGACCTGGAACGGCTTGAACTTCAGATCGGGGCGTTGGACCAGATCCGGAATCTGCATCAGACGCACAAGATTGGCTGGGCCCGCGACGCAAAAGAGGTCGTTCGTCCCCAGACCAAATTGTTCGAGGAGGAATCGCGTCATGTTCGGGGAGCAGTTGTCGGTTACCTCCAGACGCACCGCATCGCCAAAATGTCGTTGGGGGAGTTCTCCCTGAATACTCGCGCGCAGGTTCTTGACTTCTTCCTCGTCGACGAACAGGTCGCTGTTGCGGGTGACCCGGAACTGGTGACAGCCAAGCACATTCATGCCGGAAAAAAGTTCGCCGACGAACTCGTGCAGGACTGACGATAGGAAAACGAAACAGTATTCGCTGGCGCTGAGTTCGCGCG
>QKII01000139.1 GCA_003249625.1 Propionivibrio sp.
GCGCTACCCGGGAGCGAAGACAACAGGATTCGACGCAGGGCATTCCCCAGCGTATGACCGAAACCACGCTCAAACGGCTCCATCGTGACACGAGCGTGTACAGGCGAGAGGCTTTGTACGTCAATGATGCGCGGTTTCAGCAGTGCATTGCTTTGCATCAGCAGTCCTTGGTTCGCAAGTTACGTCGGACCCGCGATTAGCGGGAATAAAGTTCGACGACCAGACCTTCGTTCAGCGTAACGGGCAATTCGGCGCGCTGCGGGTAGGCCTTGAACACGCCCTTGCCGGCTTTCACGTCGACTTCGATCCACTCCGGATAGCCACGCGACTCGGCAGCTTCAAGCGCTGCTTTGACACGCAGGGAGGCGCGGGAACGCTCGGTCAACTCGACCACATCGCCAGGCTTGACGTTGTAGGACGGGATGTTGACTCGGTGGCCGTTGACCAGCACGCCGTTGTGGCGAACGATCTGGCGGGATTCGGCACGTGAAACACCGAAACCCATGCGATACGCGACGGAATCGAGACGACCTTCGAGCAGCTGGAGCAGGTTTTCACCCGTCTGACCCTTGCGACGATCGGCTTCTGCGTAAACTTTTCGGAACTGGCGCTCGAGCACACCGTAGAGACGGCGGATTTTCTGCTTTTCGCGCAGCTGAACGCCGTAACCGGACATGCGCTGACCGGAACGCTGACCATGCTGGCCAGGCGCGTAAGCGCGGCGCTCGATGGCGCACTTGTCGGTGAAACACTTCTCGCCCTTGAGGAACAGCTTCTCTCCCTCACGACGGCACTGGCGGCACTTTGGATCAAGATTGCGGGCCACGTTTTAACTCCTTGTCAGATACGGCGCTTCTTGGGCGGCCGGCAACCATTGTGCGGAATCGGCGTGATATCGGTGATGCTGGTCACCTTGATACCGAGCGCGTTGAGCGCACGAACCGACGATTCGCGACCCGGGCCAGGACCCTTGATGCGCACTTCGACGTTCTTGACCCCACACTCCTGAGCTGCCTTGCCAGCCGCTTCAGCGGCCACCTGGGCAGCGAACGGCGTGCTCTTGCGCGAGCCCTTGAAGCCAGCACCACCGGCGGTCGCCCACGACAACGCATTGCCCTGGCGATCGGTGATGGTGATGATCGTGTTGTTGAAGCTCGCGTGGACGTGAACGATGCCTTCGGCAACGTTCTTCTTGACCTTCTTGCGAACCTTCGTAGCAGTCTTAGCCATAATTCTTCTCTATCACTTCTTACCGGCGATCGCCTTGCGCGGTCCCTTGCGGGTGCGGGCGTTCGTGCGGGTACGCTGACCGCGGCACGGCAGGCCACGGCGGTGGCGGAGGCCACGGTAGCAGCTCAAATCCATGAGCCGCTTGATACTCATCGTAACTTCACGACGCAAATCACCTTCAACCACAAACGTGCCGACCGCTTCGCGCAGACGCTCCATGTCGCTCTCGGTCAGATCCTTGATCTTGGCCGAGCGTGCAACGCCAGCGGCGTCACAAATCTGTTGCGCACGAGTGCGTCCAATTCCAAAAATCGCCGTCAATGCGATTTCGGCATGCTTGTGATTGGGAATGTTTACCCCAGCAATACGGGCCATCCGATCACCCCAGAAAGCTAAACTCTAAATTATAACCTTGATGGCAGCTGCCATCAACCTTGGCGCTGCTTGTGACGCGGATCCGTGCAAATCACACGAACCACGCCTTTGCGGCGAATGATCTTGCAGTTGCGGCAAATGCGCTTGACTGAAGCCTGCACTCTCATTTTGATACTCCCGTAAATTCAGTTACTTCGAACGGAAAACAATCCGCCCTTTTGTCAGGTCGTACGGGGTCAGCTGCACAGTGACGCGATCCCCAGGCAAAATCCGGATGTAATGCATACGCATTTTTCCTGAAATATGGCCCAACACTTCATGACCATTTTCCAGACGCACCCGGAAGGTTGCGTTCGGGAGGTTTTCGAGGACCTCCCCTTGCATTTCAATGCCGTCTTCCTTGGCCATCTCGATTACCGCATTGGCAAGCCCGCACCTTTGAAGTTCGCCTTCTTGAGAAGGCTTTCATACTGGTGCGACATGATGTACGCCTGAACCTGCGCCATGAAATCCATCGTCACGACAACGATAATCAACAGCGAGGTACCCCCGAAATAGAACGGCACGTTCCATTTCAAAAT
>QKII01000340.1 GCA_003249625.1 Propionivibrio sp.
AACTCGACGCTGTATTTGCGGGCAAAGTCTTCCTTGGTGGCCCAGAAGGCGTCGCTGTTGAGTTTGTGCGGGGCACCGTGGGACTTGTTGTCGTAGACGCCGTAGCCGCGCCCCTTGCGCGTCTTGAAGTAGAGAACGCTGGGGGTGTTGCCGGTATGTTGGTCGGCGAACAGGTCGAGGTAGGCGCGGGCGAGGTCGCCCCAGTTGGCGCCGTCGTCGGCCTTGACGACGTTCCAGCCGTAGGGTTTGAACCAGTCTTCGGGGGTGCCGTGCACGACGGAGCTCGTCGGGCGATCATCGATGCCGAAGTCGTTCCAGTCAACGAGGTAGAAGAGGTTGGAGAGGCCGAGGCCCCAGGCGGTGTTCTTGGCTTCGTGGCTGGCGCCGGGGGTAAGACCACCCTCGCCTTCGAGTGCGACGACCTTGACGTCGGTGGCGCCGGCGCGCTTCAGAGCAAGCGCCTGGCCGGCGGCGGCGGGCAGACCGTGCCCGGAGGGGCCGGTGTTCCATTTGAGGAAGAGGGTCTTGCCTTCCATTTCGGCGTGGCCGGAGAGGCCGCCGTTGCGCCGGAATCCCTTGAGGTCTTCCTGGAAGACGGCGAATTTGGGGTCGAGCTTGTAGCGGTCGTCGCCGGTCTGGGCGTACTTCAGGCGCATCGCTTCGTTGAGGATGGCGAAGGTGGCGTAGATCAGCGGGACGGAGTGCCCGGCGCTGAGGATGAAGCGGTCGCCGAAGGCTTTCTCGGGGTGGCGGATATCCCAGCGATATTCGCCGCACAGCAGCAGGGCGATGAAGGCATGGACCTTGGAACGCGAGCCGCCCGGGTGGCCGCTCTGGCTGAAGTTGATCATCAGGTCGATGTTCTGGTCTACCAGGTCCTTCACTTTCTCCCAGTGACCAAAATTCTCGCTCAAGGCAGCATATTTCTGTTCTAGCGTTTTGCTGGACATCCACCCTCTCCTTGAATAATTGTCTTCCTCCGGCACACGCGTCCGCGCGTGTGTGCCGGTGTGATCTGCGTAAAAACGTGCTGGCCGTGCGGTAACTGCATCCGGTCAGCGCGTCATTTCCCCGCTGGGGCGAAAGCGCCGACTTCCGCGACCGTCTGTCTCGCGGCCTTCATCAAGAGATCGACGTCATTGCTGGCGAGATTGAGCGTCATGCCTTTCTCGATCCATTGCTGCAGGTTGGCCGTCGCCATCAGGTGGATACCCGAGAATTTTTCGCGCTTGCGTGCCGACTCGATGACGTGGTCGAGTGCCGCAATGTAGTCGGGATGCGTGAATTGACCGTAGATACCCATGTTCTGCGTCAGGTCGTTCGGGCCGATGAAGGCGGCGTCGATGCCCTCGACATCCAGGATCGCCTCGACGTTCTTCACCGCCAGCGGCGACTCGATCTGTGCCATCAGCAGCGTGTCGGCATTGCTGTCCTGCATGTACTGGGCGGCGCTCTCGATCTTCTCGAAGCCGGTATGGGCACGCATCAGAGAAACGCCGCGTTTGCCGAGCGGCAGATACTTCGAGTATTCGACGAGCGCACGCGCCTGCTCGGGCGTATCGGTATTCGGCAGCAGCAAGCCGAGGGCGCCCATTTCCATGAATTTCAGCACGACCTCGCGCCGTGGTTCAGGAACCCTGACAAGGCCGGCAATCCCGCATTCCCGTGCCATGGCCAGGATATTCGCCACTGCGCCGTAGTTGAACGGTCCGTGCTCGCAATCGACGATGAAATAGTCGAAGCCGCAGACCTTGAGAATCTTGGCGATTTCCGGATTATCGAAAACCGTGACCATTGTCCCCAGAACACGTTCGCCCCGCTTCAGCCGGGCCTTGAGATCATTCTTCTTCACGAAATCCTCCTTGTTTGTTGCACGCTATTGATCGTGAAGGTGTATTGAGCAATCCGCGTGCCAAAGATAATTTCACGCAAATTCAAGGAATAACACGAATTACCCTGAAAAATTAAAGTGTCGTGCCACACTAATATGTGGCACACGCCACACCACCTGACGGATAATGCCGCCAGGCATCCCATCGACGAACGCTGCACACAGCGCGCGGACATGCCTGCCGCTGACACTGAAAAGGATGCCCCGTGCCAAAAATCGTCTTGATCGCGCCAGATAAGCAAGTGTTCCTGCAAGGCAAGGCGCTGCTCAGAGAAAAGAAACACCGCGTCGACA
>QKII01000102.1 GCA_003249625.1 Propionivibrio sp.
GACACCGGCCGAGCGTATCGAAGCACCACGCCTGAGCCGCGTACTGCGACGCATTGGTGACGCGGTTCGTTCCGGAAACCGGGATTACACGCAACTGGAACGCGAAGCGATCAAGGAACTCGACAGCCATGGCTGGAAAACCGACTATGTCGCTGTGCGCCGGCAAGCCGACCTGCAGCTGCCGTCCGACCCTAACGACGCACTGGTCGTCCTCGCCGCCAGTCGCCTCGGCACGCCGCGGCTGATCGACAATCTGGAAATCTGACGCGGAACTGAATTTCTCCGCTCAACAGTCGAAGCCGTTGTAGCGCCGGAAGTACTCGACGTCCGCCGGGCGCATGTACTTGAACAGCACGCAAACGGTGAAACTGCCGACCTGGCGACCGTTCCGGACATAGCCCCAGTCGACGATGTCGTCGCGCGAAAAGGTCGTGGTCTCTCCAAGGCTGACGTTGCTCACGACTTCCGGCGTGTTGGCTATCGTCCCTTCGAAACCCTCGTCGAGAATCCAGAACGGCTTGACCCAGAATGTTTCCATCGCATCTCCGTCGCGCACGAGGATCTTGACTTTGAAAGTCGATGTCTCGGGCTCCGGATGGCGCACAAGCTCGAGAAAATTATCGAGGCTCGCCTGCGCCTGCCCGATCGCTGCAAGCATCTCCGGGTTGGTCGTTCCAAATTTGGGGGGCGCCTCTCTTGTTTCTTCTGCCAGCGCCACGCTCGGAAGGAAGAAACCAGCAACGCACAGGCTGGTTGCAAGCAGACGCTTCAGACACATGGAGAACCTCCGTTCGGTGGAAGGGCGAATGGTAAGGCCTTCGGCACTGATCGCACAGCCCCAGCTACGGCATTCCGCACTGTGCTCCACAGGGGTGCGCTCTTTCGATAAAATGCACCGTTTCCGGATTTGATTCACTGCATTTCCATCCACCCCGTTTCGCATTCCTCATTTTCCGAACGAAAGGATTCCTTCATGGATCGCGTATTCAATTTCAGCGCCGGCCCGGCCGCGCTTCCGCTGGACGTGCTGCAACTGGCGCAGCAGGAACTGGTCAATTGGCATGGCAGCGGCATGTCCGTGATGGAAATGTCGCACCGCGGCAAGGAATACATGAGCATTCAGGCCGATGCCGAAGCCGACCTGCGCGAGCTGATGGGCATCCCAAACAACTACAAGGTGCTGTTCCTGCAGGGCGGCGCGTCGTTGCAATTCGCCGCGGTTCCGATGAACCTGCTGCGCGGCAAAGCCTCCGCCGACTACCTGAACACCGGTGAATGGTCGAAGAAGGCGATCAAGGAAGCCAAGAAGTTCGGCGGCGTCAATGTCATCGCCTCGTCCGAGGACAAGAATTTCTCGTACGCCCCGACCCAGTCGGCCTGGAAGCTCGACCCGAACGCGGCCTACGTGCACATCACGCAGAACGAAACGATCGGTGGCGTGGAAATCTTCGACACGATCGATACCGGCGCCGTGCCGCTCGTCTCGGATATGTCCTCGAACATCCTGTCCCGCCCGATCGACGTCTCGAAGTACGGCCTGATCTACGCCGGCGCGCAGAAGAACATCGGCCCGGCCGGCCTGACCATCGTCATCGTGCGTGAAGATCTTCTCGGCCAGACGGTCGCCGGCACGCCGACGATGCTGGACTACAAGATCCAGGCGGACAACGATTCGATGTACAACACGCCGCCAACCTACGGCATCTACATCGCCGGACTGGTCTTCAAGATGCTCAAGGCCAAGGGCGGCCTCGCCGCGATGGAGCAGGTCAACCGCGCCAAGGCGAAGATCCTGTACGACGTGCTCGACGCTTCCAGTTTCTTCAATTCGCCGGTCGCGCTGGAAAACCGCTCGCTGATGAACATCCCGTTCACCCTGAAGAACGCCGAACTCGACGAGGAATTCCTCAAGGGCGCCAAGGCTAGCGGCATGATCCAGCTGAAGGGCCACCGTTCGGTCGGCGGGATGCGCGCATCGATCTACAACGCAATGCCGGTCGAGGGCGTGCAGGCACTTGCTGACTACATGAAGGAATTCGAAAAGACCAAGGCCTGAGCGGATAGAGGACAACCATGAAACGCACCATCAAGACGCTCAACGCCATCTCGAAACAGGGCCTGTCGCGCCTGCCGGATACGTACACGGTCGCCAACGACGCCGCCAACCCGGACGCCATCCTGGTCCGCTCCTCCGACATGCACAAGCTGGATGTCCCGGCGAGCCTGCTCGCCGTCGGACGTGCCGGCGCCGGCACCAACAACATCCCGGTCAAGGCGATGAGTGAAAAGGGCATCGTTGTCTTCAACACGCCTGGCGCCAACGCCAACGCCGTCAAGGAACTGGTCATCGCCGGCATGCTGATCGGCGTGCGCAACATCGTACCGGCGCTCAACTTCGCCAGCAACCTGCAAGGTGACGACGAGTTCCTCCACAAGGCCGTGGAGGCCGAGAAGAAGCAATTCGTCGGTCGCGAACTGCGCGGCAGCACGCTCGGCATCGTCGGTCTCGGCGCGATTGGCTCTTTGCTCGCCGAATCGGCGCTGCAACTGGGCATGAAGGTCATCGGCATCGATCCGGAAATCACCGTCGAAGCTGCCTGGCGCCTGCCCTCGCAGGTCCGCAAGGCGACCAGCATCGAGGAACTTTTGAAGCACTCCGACTTCGTCAGCCTGCACGTGCCATTGCTGCCGGCGACGAAAAACCTGATCAACGCCGAGCGCGTCAAGGGCATGAAGAAGGGCTGCGTGCTGCTCAACTTCTCGCGCGATGGCATTGTCGACACGCAAGCGGTCATCGACGGCCTCAACGCCAATCGCCTGCAGTCCTACGTCTGCGACTTCCCGAGTAACCTGATGCGCCAGCATCCCCGCGCCGTCGCCATTCCGCATCTCGGCGCCTCGACGGAGGAGGCCGAGGAAAACTGCGCGGTGATGGTGGCCGAGCAGGTCGCCGACTATCTGACCAACGGCAACATCCTCAACTCGGTCAACTTCCCGAACATTTCGATGCCGCGCGGCTCGCGCTTCCGGCTGGCCATAGCCAACGCCAACGTGCCGAACATGCTCGGGCAAATCTCGACCGCTTTGGCCGGCGCCGGCCTGAACATCAACAACATGATGAACAAGTCGCGCGGCGAACTGGCCTTCACCCTGGTCGATATCGAGACCGAAGTTCCGCAGGCGGTCATCGACCAGCTCGCGTCGATCCAGGGCGTCCTGCGCGTACGCTACCTGCCGAGCTGATTTCGCTCAGACTCTGCCCCAAGCCCCTGGCGGATTAATCCGCCAGGGGCTTTTTTCATCAGGGAAAGGACTACAATCGGCATGCTCCACCCCTCCGGGAGGCTGCCATGCCCCGTCTCAACGTCCTCTGTGCCGTTGCCGTACTATTGCTCGGTTTCTCACACGCCGGATTGGCTCAATCGACGGTTGCCCTGCCTGAATCTCCGGACTACAAGGGAGAAATCCGGCGCGGCCCTGACGGCAAGCTCATCGTCGTAGAAAAACCCCTTCTATCACCGGCAATTTCCCACGCGGCCACGCTGGTCGTTGGACCGGACGAGGCAATCAGAACGATCACAGAGGCTGCGAAACTCGCCCGCGACGGCGACATCGTCGAGATTCGCCCCGGCGAATATCGCGGCCAGACGGCGATCTGGACGCAGAACGACCTCACGATCCGTGGCAGTGGCAAACGTCCCGTGCTGCTCGCCGACGGCAAGAGCGCCGAAGGCAAGGGACTGTGGGTCATCCGCGGTGGCCGGGTACGGGTGGAGAACCTTGAATTCCGCGGTGTACGCGTGCGCGACGGCAACGGCGCCGGCATCCGCTTCGAGCGTGGACAGTTGGTCATTCACCGCTGCGCCTTCATCGACAACGAAATGGGCATCCTCACCGGCAACTCGCCGGATCTGACGCTGGAGATCAGCGACAGCGAATTCGCGGACGCGGCTCGCCATCAGGTTGACCTCCACCACCTGCTCTACGTCGGCGCGATCGGGCGTTTCGTGCTGACCGGCAGCCGCTTTTCCAACGGCTATCGGGGGCATCTGGTGAAATCACGGGCGAGAGAAAACTACGTGCGTTATAACCTGCTCGCCGACGGCACCGGCGGTCGCGCATCGTACGAACTCGAACTTGCCAACGGGGGTATCGCCTACGTCGTTGGCAATGTATTCCAGAAGAGCGACACCGCCGACAATGCGGTCCTCGTTTCCTACGGTGCGGAAGGTCCGCGCTGGCCCGACAACGCGCTGTATTTCGCACACAACACGCTGATCAACGACCGTCACGCCGGCACGTTCCTCCGCATCCCGGCCGAGAGATTCCCCGGCGGCGTGGAGAGCTGGGTAATCAACAACCTGCTGGTAGGGTACGGCGAGCTCGCCGCACCGGCAAACGGCCGCTTCGAAGGCAACCTCACGGCGCAGCGCGGCGAACTGATTGATTATGCAGGTCTCCCCTTGCGCTTGAAAACCGACTCGCCGCTGCGCGGACAGGTCCGCGTCCCCGGGAAAGCGCGGGAAACAGAACTGCTGCCCGATGCCGAATTCACTTTTCCAGCAGGAACGCGCCCGGTCACGCCGGGCAGCGCGCTGGCCCCCGGCGCCTTTCAGCGGCCGAACTGACAGTTACAACAAACGTTTTCGGCAGCTTATTCCACTTCCGTGGCAGCCGGCTTCGGCGCCTTGGGCTTGCGCGGCCGTCGCCCGCGTTGCGTTGCCGGCTTTGTCGCAGGCACTTCCGCTTCACCTGCGACTTCTGGAACATCGCTAACGGGTTCAGCGGCAGCGGGGATGGGCAAAACCGCCTCCGCATCGAGGGCAGGGGATGTTTGCTCTTCCTTAACAGCTTCTTTTGCCGCGCCCTTGCCACGGCCACGGCCGCGTCGCCGTGAAGCCGACGGCGCAGGGGAAGAAGCCGACTCCGCTGAATCGATCGGCATAGAAACTTCCCCTGCATCCTTCGTTTCCGGGGCGGGCTCGGCAATCACTTCAGGTACGACCGGTTCCGGTTCGGGGCGGGCCGCTGGCGCTATCGGCGTCACGCTGCGCGACACGTACGCACCCGATTTCTCGTCGCGTCCTACATCGAGCAAGCCACGAGACTGTGCTTCTTCAAGCAGGTTGCCGAAGCTACGGAAACCGAAATGGCCCTCGTGGAAATCGGGCTTGCGCCGCTTCATCGCCTCCTTGAGCATCGACGCCCAGATCTTCCCGCTTTCGCCCCGCTCGACGATCAGTGCATCGAACGTCGTGATGGCCAGTTCGATAGCCTCGGCCTTGCGCGCTGCATGTTCCTCCGGCGACAGTCGCGGCATCGTCTGCACCGCTTTGGGATCGCGGCGCCCCACGGCACGCTGGCTTTCGCGTACCAGATCGTCGTAGAAGATGAACTCGTCGCAGTTCGCGATCAACAGATCCGACGTCGATTGCCGGATGCCCACGCCGATCACGTACTTGGCGTTCTCGCGCAGTTTTGAAACCAGCGGCGAAAAGTCCGAATCGCCACTGACGATGACGAAGGTATTGACGTGCGACTTGGTGTAGCAAAGGTCGAGCGCATCGACAACCATCCTGATGTCCGCTGAATTCTTTCCTGACAGGCGCACATGCGGGATCTCTATGAGCTCGAAATTCGCCTCATGCATCGCCGCCTTGAAACCCTTGTAGCGCTCCCAGTCGCAATACGCCTTTTTCACCACGATGCTGCCCTTCAGCAGCAGACGTTCGAGCACCGGCTTGATGTCGAACTTGTCATACTTGGCGTCGCGCACACCGAGCGCAACGTTCTCGAAGTCGCAGAACATCGCCATGCTGACCGATTCGAGTGATGCCACCATGATGCCTCCTTGTTGGATTGCCGCGAGTATAGCCGGCTAGAGTTGTTTTTCCGGAGCGAACTTCAACCCGAGGCCGGCGAGGTACGTATCGATAAGCGACGGACCGTAGCTGGCGAGCGGAAAGAGCGTCTTGTCCAACGTCCAGTTCAATACCAGTCCGTCGATCACGGACATCAAGCCAACCGCTGCGAAGCGCGGGTCAATTGCCGCCGGCAGAAAACCGAGTTCCCGGGCGCGGCGGAAGGCGTCTTCGCTAAGCGAAAGATAACGGTTGCCGCATTCAAGATGGCTGTCTCGAATCGCCGCCATCTCGCCGACGTATTCGCACTTATGCCACGAGATCTCGAGCATGCGGAAATAGCTCGGGTCGTTGACCACGCGTTCGAGAAAATGAAACGCCAGCTTGCGCAATAGATCGACCGGATTCTCGTCCGGGGGCTCTTGCAATTCCGCTAGTTTTGCTTCGAGTTGCCCGAATACCCGATCCACCATCGCGTCGAACAAATCCGCTTTATTGGCGAAATGCCAGTAGATCGCCCCGCGCGTTACCCCAGCAGCCGCCGCGATCTCGGCCAGAGAAGTGCGGCTGACACCGTGTTCCTGAAACACCAGCTCGGCCGCGTCGAGTATCGCATTGCGGGTTTCCTGCGCTTCTTCCTTGGTTTTTCGGGCCATGAGCTTTCTCGCCGGGATTGCCACACCGGGGTTTGTCCTGATGTCGGCACGATTTTAGCTCACTCCGTGACATACATCCCTGCATGTATGTCACACGACGAAGGCGGACCTCCGTAACTACGGGGACCCACCTTAACGAAAGACAAGGCTGGTCTGGAAAATTGATCAGCCTCTTCCGGCTGATTTCGTCAGACCGGTTCTGCCGGCTCCCGTGCACCTTTCGTTTCGACGATCAACCGGTAGTGCTGCGGCTCGCGATGCAGTGCGAAATTGAAGACGTTGTCCTTGAGTTCCTTGCAGCGATCGAGATCGCACGACGCCGTTGCCAGTTCATCGCCAATCGTGGAGCACATGGCCACGATTTCGCCGGTCGGCGCGATGATGCAGCTTTGCCCGAGCAGGTCGCAGTTTTCTTCCTTACCAGCCTTTGCCACGCCGATGACCCACATGCCATTTTGATAGGCCCCCGCCTGCATCGGCAGCAGATTGTGGAACGCTTGAAGGTGATCATGCTCCGGTGCCTGCGGGTAATGAATCGGCGTGTTGTAACCGATAAAACTCATCTCCACGCCTTGCAGTCCCAGGACACGATGCGTTTCCGGCCAGCGGCGATCGTTGCAAAGCGCCATACCGAAGATACCCTTGTGCTCAGCCACTTGCATGCGATACGCCGGGAAGCCCAGGTTGCCGCACTCGAAGTAACGCTTTTCCAGATGCTGGAAAGCACGCCAAGGCTCATTTTCACGATGGCCTGGCAAATGGACTTTGCGGTACTTGCCGATGATCTTTCCTTGGGGATCGACCATAATCGCCGTGTTGTAGTGATGCGTTCCGTCGGCCTCCTCGGCGATCTCGGCGTAACCGATATAGAAACCGATCTCGAGGCGCTTGGCCTCGTCGAACAGGGGTTGCGTTTCCGGTCCCGGCATTTCGCGCTCAAACCAGAAATCGACTTCCGGCTGGGTCGGAAAGTACCAGCGAGGGAAAAACGTTGTCAGCGCCAGTTCGGGATAGACAACGAAGTTGCATCCGCGCGACTTTGCCTCGCGCATCAGTTCGAGCAGTCGGGCCACCACCTCGCGGCGGCTCTCGTTGCGTGCAATCGGGCCCAGTTGTGCGGCACCGACGATGATCTTGCGGCTCATGAAGAAACTCCTGCGGATTGTGTTGCGCCTGCCAATTCACATAGAACCGAGAGCAGGACGTTGGCGCCAGCCTCAATCTGGTGAGGATGCGTAAACTCCTCGACGTTATGGCTCACGCCATTGACGCTCGGGACGAAAATCATGCCGGCCGGGCAAACGGCAGCCAGCATCTGTGCATCGTGACCGGCACCGCTCGGCAAGCGGCGGGTAGACAACCCCTGCGCTTGAGCATGTCGATCGATTAACGCGATCATTTCCGGGTCGAAAGGAACGGGCTCGAATCGCGCCAGACGGCGCGTCGCGATCTGAAGTTTCTCCGCATCACGAAGTGCATCGAGATGCTCGCGCAAGCGAGTCTCGGCCAGGCACAACAAATCTTCTGACGTATTGCGCAGATCCACGGTGAGCACCGCGCGATTGGGTACGACATTGATCAGGTTGGGGAAAAACTCGACGCGTCCGACGGTGGCCAGCTGGCTGCCGCCCATCTCCTCCGCCAGTTCCCGAACGAAAGCCATGATCGAGCCGGCAGCCCAGCCCGCATCATGCCGTAACGCCATCGGTGTCGTGCCGGCATGATTGGAGACACCTGATATTTCAATTTCACTCCAGGAGATGCCCTGCACGGACTCGACGACCCCGATATCCGTTCCCTCGCGATCCAGTACAGGTCCCTGTTCGATATGCAATTCAACATAGGCACGCGGCATCAACGCCGGCATCGGAGCATTTCCG
>QKII01000020.1 GCA_003249625.1 Propionivibrio sp.
GGTTGGAGTCAAGTTCGGCATCGAGCCAACCATCCGGCATGATGTTTTTAAGGAAAGCCTCTCGCTGGGATACATGGTAAGCCGCGATCGATACCCACCTCTGGCGCACCACTTCAGTCATATCCGTGAGGGAGTCCTCAAAATTGGTAACGTTGGGTGATTCCTCGCAAGTGGTGATGCTGTGCATAACTGCCATGTTATATCCCCAGAGGCTCGTGTCTCGTTGCGGGTTACGTTAGGCGCGCTGACAAACGGGTACAAGTGGTTTTTTGTAACAATGGAGACTTCATTTCTGCCAGATTCAGACGACACGCTCGCAGATCGATGGGATAAGATAATGAGCATGTCTGCGCTGCTTCGCCTTTCCCGCCTTCATACTCTGCGTAGCCGATTGATTTTTGCGATGGTCCTTATCGTCGGCATAAGCGTACTCGGTGGGGGCTATTTTCTGACATTCGGCAGCAAGGATGCTCTGTTAGCGGAAAAGCGCAGCCATTTGCTTGGTATTACGCATCTCTTGCAGTTGGAGTTGGAAAGCAAAGGCGGTTATGCCGCGCTTGACGATGCAAATCCTGACGCCACTCCCGCTACCCGTATTAGTATCCTGAACGCACGCCTGATCGATCTGACCGATCGGTTCGCCGCTGCGTTTCCCGGGGTCGGTGTGGGCTACTACCATCGCGAGTTGGATGCGATCCTCACCTACGGTCCCAGCCGTGAATTCGGCGACAAGGTTGGCATTTCCATTGATGCTGACCATCCTGGCCGTGCCGTCATGGAGAACGACCGACCGATAGTAGCTAGCGGTCAACAAGTGCGTGGCGAAATCATGAACGCCATGGCCCCGATTATTGCAAACGGTCAAGTGGTCGGCTATGTCTGGGCCAACGAACTCCTGTCGGATATTGAGGCGCAAGTCACCCAGATGCGCTCGAAGGTGTTGGCGTATGCCGGCGGCGCTCTGGTGCTCGCATTGCTTGTCATCTACCTGGCAGTCATGCGCCTGACGAACGATATCATTGTCATCAAAAACGGCCTGCAGGCAATTTCTACCAATCTCGACGCACGCATCCCGACCCTCAGCGGCGAGTCTGGCGAGCTCGCTGTTGCCATCAATTCGCTTGCCGCGTCGTTGGCAACATCTCGACAGCGAGAGATGATCGCAGCACAACTGGCACTCAAGCACAGTGATGAGACCTTGAAGACGGCTATCGATGCCATGGATGCAGCCTTCGTTCTGTTCGATGAGGACGATTGCCTGGTCTATTGCAACCAGAAGTACCGTGAATTCTTTCCGCATCTCGCAGGCATGTTGGCGCATGGCGATTCTTACGAAAAACTAATCCGAATCGAAGTGCAGGCTGGCGTTTTTCCACAGGCAGTGGGCCATGAGGAAGCTTGGATAGGGCTACGAATGGCCGAACATCGAGGGGGCAACGCGATCCGAGAGGAGCACTTGGCTAATGGCCGTTGGCTGCGTTTCATCGATCGTCGGACCAGCCAGGGACATTTCGTTGGTTTGCGCGTCGATATTACCGACCTGGAAACGGCGCGTAAGGCGGCCGAGGAGGCGAACGAAGCCAAGAACCAATTCCTTGCGCACATGAGTCATGAAATCCGCACGCCGATGAATGGTGTGGTCGGTATGGCGAACCTGTTGCTGGAAACCGAACTGACAGCTGAACAGCGTGAATTTGCGCAAACCATAGCGTTGTCTGGCGAATCCTTGGTCTCGATTATTAACGACATTCTTGATCTGTCGAAGATCGAGGCAGGCCACATGGAATTCGAGTCGGTGCAATTCTCGCCTCACTCGGTGGTAAAAGCCGTGCACTCCCTGCTGAAGGTCCGTGCAGCCGAAAAAGGAATCGGGTTCGTGCTGGAGATTCCTCCAGAAGCCGAAGGCGTTTTTCTCGGCGACGTCCTGCGTATACGCCAGATACTGCTCAATCTGGCGGGAAATGCGGTTAAATTTACCGAACGTGGTCAGGTTACGTTACGTGTTCTCCCCATCGAAAAGGGATTCCGTTTTGAAATTGAGGATACGGGGATTGGTATTCCTGAAGCTGCTCGGTCCCGCCTGTTCGCCCGTTTCAGCCAGGCTGATCGCTCGACAAGTCGACGTTTTGGCGGTACCGGCCTGGGACTCGCCATCAGCAAAAAACTTGTTGAGGGGATGAGGGGGGCCATTGGCGTCGAGAGCAAAGAGGGTGTCGGCAGCTGCTTCTGGTTTGAACTGCCGCTGGCCCGAAATGAAGCACCCTCTGTCGCTCCGGCAATACAGGATAGCCGTGATCGTACCCGTGCAACTGATCCTGGAGCAGGCGGCTACTTACTGTTGGTTGAAGATACCGAAGTCAATCAAAAGTTCGCAGGCGTGTTGCTGCGCCGACTCGGGTGTCAGTTCGATCTGGCGGAGAACGGCCGTGTGGCTGTAGAGGTGGCTAATCAACGCCAGTATGACTTGATCCTGATGGACATGCAGATGCCCGAAATGGACGGACTGGAAGCAACACGTCAGATTCGCGCTGGAAATGGACCCAATAAGGATACATGGATCATTGCACTGACTGCCAATGCAATGGAGTCGGATCAGAATGCGTGTCTGGCATCCGGGATGAATGATTTCCTTTCCAAACCGTTCAATCGCGAGGGACTTGCGTCAGCAATTTCGCGAGCGCTTGAACATACTAGGGGGGCGTCTCAGAAAACGGATCGTAAAGTACGCTAAGGCGTTTCAAATATCTCTGCTGCGGATTCTCAAGTGAGTTGACCACCCAATTGCACTGGAACTGACTGGAGGTTCTTGCCTCGCCTGACCACCGATTATCAACGTCTTGTCCAGCTCACAATCAGGCGGAACCTTCCGATTCGTGGCAACGCTGCGGTCCGAACGGCATCCACTGAGCCTGCCGGGTCCGCCATGAGACCAGTCCGATTCTCTTCAGACACGGATCGGAGCGATTCCAGCGCCGCTCGCGGTGAGCCTTGCACGCTCGCAGACTACCGGCGTCTGTCCAGTCGGAAACCCAGGGTCGCGCGCCAGGAATTCAGTGAAATTCCCCATGTTCGGCAACCGTGTTCTGCGTCATCCATCTCCCGTTTCTATGCCAAACGATTGACTTCTCAGACGCGCTCCTTACAATCCCCATAGCTTCCGCCTTCGCGGCGATTCAGTCCAACAAGGTTTATTCGCCGATATGACTCCGCGCTCTCTTCCAACTCGCCTAGGTCGGCGGATAAACGCTATTCATTAGGCATCGGAAATCCTATGCACGGTCACTGCCTCTGCGGACAAATCGAGTTTGAAATTGTCGGTGAGCGTTTCAAGCTCTACCAATGCCATTGCTCTCTTTGCAGAAGGCAAGGCGGTTCGCTATCCAATGCCGCCACAATTGTTCCGAACGAAAAATTTCTCTGGCTTCGTGGTACTGATTTCATTGCCTCGTGGAAGAAAGAATCAGGATTTCGCTCGGACTTTTGTTCCTCCTGCGGTTCTCCTGTTCCAAATCCGCTGAGCAATCTGCCTTATTTTTGGGTTCCTGCCGGGCTGCTTGAGGACAGCGGCAGCTTGGAAGTCGTTGCCCATCTATGTGTGACTTCCAAAGCTACATGGGATACCCCCACTAATCAGGGAGCTCGCTATGATGAGTTGCCACCAAGTCTTTCTGAGTTCATTTCGCTTCTACAGGCAACCGATGTTTAGTCAACACAGACCTTGCGCGAAAAGCCGCGCAAGGCCGGTTACCTCGTTAGGCACACCAGAATAGACCTACAAAAAAAGGAAAAATATCGTGGAGGAAGTCAACCTCGTAGTCATGATCGAAGTAGTACCTGGAAAGCGGGATATCCAATTAGCGGCTTATGAAAAGCTCAAGCCGTTAGTTCTGGCAGAGCCAGGCTGCTTGCAATACGAGCTATTCTCCGATTCAGCAAATGAGAATAAATTCGTACTCATTGAAAAGTGGGCATCGCAAAACGCGCTAGACGCACACGATCAGACGGAGCACATGGTTGCGGCAGACGTTCGCAATCCAACATTCCGGGCAAAACCTGCAACGGTCATAAAAATGACAGCAGTAAGAGCCTAACGATCCAGGGGGTAGCACGCAAGCTGGTTTTCCTCCCTGTGGTCGGTGCCTCTTATCTCAAACGTTCGTGAACGTCCGGTTGCCCAAGGTACCTAGGACGGCTTTTTGTCGTGAGCACCAATTCGCCGTCCTCGAAACCCACTCTGATGCTACCTAACCTGCCGTCTGATTTTTGATCGTTGAGTAGCAACTCTTGAGTCCATCTCAGAAAAAGAAAAAACGTACGCTAATTCTGTGCGGAGGCTGGTACCCAGCGGTACAGCGTTGGAATGGATACACCGAGATTCTTGGCAACGTCCTTGGGCGGCACACCACTGGACAACAGTTTCTTGGCCGATTCTATCTTGCTGTCGGTCATTTTCGGCTTGCGTCCCCCCTTGCGGCCAAGTCGCTTGGCGACTTCCAGACCAGCACGGGTACGCTCGACGGTTAACTCCCGCTCCATCTCGGCAAGGCTGTCCATGACGTGGAAGAAGAAACGGCCTGACGGTGTTCCGGTATCGATAGCGTCGGTCAAGCTCCTGAACTGGACCTCCTGCTGGTGCAATTCGCCAACCAGATCGACCAGTTGCTTAACACTACGCCCCAAGCGATCCAGCTTCCAGACGATCAGGGTATCGCCCTCGCGCAGCATGTCGAGCGCTTTGGCCAGGCCGGGACGATCAGCCCGAGTGCCGCTTACCTTGTCCTCGAAGATCTTCTTGCATCCAGCCTTGGTCAAGGCTTCGCGTTGAAGCTCCAGGTTCTGATCTTGCGTCGAGACACGCGCATAGCCGATCAGCATGGCTTGTCTTGCGCACAGTCGATGCCGTCTTCGTTATCAGCATCCTGGCGCACGGCAGGAAGTTGTTCGAGCAATGCCGGTAGCCATTCTTGTACCGTCTCCCACAACACATCGAGGTTGATGTCGAAATAGCCATGGGCCATGCGATTACGCATATTGCGCATGCTGCGCCACGGCACGTCTGTATGCGTCTGCGTGAACCCGGCGTAGCCATCCATCACCTTCGTGGCTGCCTCGCCGATGATAATGAGGCTCATGATGACAGCCTGCTGGGTACGCTTATCCGCCAGAAAATCGTCCTTGGTCAGCCCATCCACAAAGCTGCGCGCATCGGTCGCTGCCTGCTGTATGTGATCGAGGTAATCGGGCAGTCGGTTTTCGTTCATATCGGCTGCGCCTCCGCGAGCACCTTGGCTCGGAACTTCGGTGGCAGGTCGCCGGGGGTCAGCAAATCGACGTCAACGCCGAGCAGCGATTTCAGTTCCTCTTCCAAATCGCCCAAATCCAACAACGTGGCACCGGGCAGCGCATCGACCAGCAGATCGAGGTCGCTGCCATCCCGGTCAGTGCCATGCAGCACCGAGCCGAAGACGCGCGGGTTCGCCGTGCGAAAGCGGCTTACCGTTTCGCGTACTGAGATTCGCTTCATGTCGAGCACAACGGACGGTCGCATGGGTATCCTTTCTTATCGAAACTCGTTGAGATGATATGCAATCGAGAACGGTATTTCAAGAACTATTTTCGAGAATCGCAATGCCTTTATTTCACGTGCCGAGCCGACTCCCTTGGCGGGCTTGTCACAAACCTACGTTTTCAAGGAGAAGGAAACAGCATGCCCCGCCGTTCGATCCTCTCCGCCGCCGAGCGTGAAAGCCTGCTGGCGTTGCCGGACGCCAAGGACGAATTGATCCGTCACTACACATTCAGCGATACCGACCTCTCCATCATCCGGCAGCGGCGTGGACACGCCAACCGGTTGGGTTTCGCTGTGCTGCTCTGCTATATGCGCTATCCCGGCGTGATGCTCGCGCTGGACGAGGAGCCATTCGCGCCGTTGCTGCGTCTGGTGGCCACGCAATTGAAGGTGCCACTCGAAGCCTGGGCGGATTATGGACAAAGGGCCGAGACTCGCTGTGAGCACCTGCTGACTGCTTCGTAGATTGCCTCCGCATCCGCCGCATCATTCTTGTTGCTCTTCACGTAGGGCTTTACAAATTGCGGCGACATGAGTCTGACCGTATGCCCCAGTTCCTGAAATTTACGGACCCATTGATGCGCGCCATCGCACGCTTCCATGCCAACAACACAAGGCAGCAGATTGACCATGAACGCAGTCAGTTGCTCACGTCTGACCTGCTTTCTAAGCGCTACGTGTCAGCGCTCATCTACACCGTGGACCTGAAACACATTCTTGGCCAGGCCAATCCCGATCGTCGCAATCATCATGATAGGCTCCTTCTTAGCGAAGTTAATCATCCCTTCCACTGTGGCACATTAATTCTTACTCGGAAGAGGGCGTCCATCCCATTGATTCAGATCGGTGGCACGCTCAACATCAAGCACGTCCGCGTCCATTGGGATGAAATCCTGCGGCTGGCCACGTCCATCAAGCAGGGTACGGTGACGGCCTCGCTGATGCTCCGCGAGCTCGGCAGCTATCCGCGCCAGAACGGCCTAGCGGTCGCCCTGCGCGAACAGGGGCGCATCGAGCGATCGCTGTTCATCCTGGACTGGTTGCAAAGCGTCGAGCTGCGCCGCCGTGTTGATGCCGGACTGAACAAGGGCGAAGCGCGCAACGCTCTGGCCCGCGCCGTGTTCTTCAACGGCCTGGGTGAAATCCGCGACCGCAGTTTCGAGCAGCAACGCTACCGCGCTTCAGGCCTCAACCTGGTGATGGCGGCCATCGTGCTGTGGAATACGGTCTATCTGGAACGGGCCGCTAACGCTTTGCGTGGCCACGGCCAGGCCGTCGATGACGCACTGTTGCAGTACCTGTCGCCGCTGGGTTGGGAGCACATCAACTTGACCGGCGATTAGCTCTGGCGCAGCAGCGCCAAGATCGGCGCAGTCAAGTTCAGGCCGCTACGGCCGCTGCAACCGGCTCAGCGTACTTTGCGATCCGTTTTCTGAGATGCCCCCTACTACTGGCAATTCGCAAAGCTAATCTTCAGCACCTGATCGAATTTGGGGCGGATTGTTCTTCACCGGCGCTCTTGACTGTATTGCTGCAACAATCAGATCGGCCGAGCCTTGGATGCCGAAACGCGAACTGTCGATAGTGATATCGTAATTGCCAAGCATTCCCCACTTCTGGTGGGTGTAGTGCTCGCAGTAGTTGGCGCGTTCCCGGTCGCGCTTCTCCAGCTCCCGTTCCGCTAGCGGACGCTCGATACCGTATTCGTCAATGATGCGTTCAAGTCGCGACTGCCGATCAGCGTGAATGAAAACGCTCAGGCAATCGGGGCGGCCACGCAGAATCGAATCGGCATTACGACCGACGATCACACATGACTCCTTTTCGGAAAGATCGTGAATAACCTTCGCCTGGGCCAAAAACAATGCGTCGAGTGGCGGTATTTCTCCGTCTACATAGGCGTAATTTTGCCGATACAACTCGTACAGAAACCCGCTCATAAGCTTTTGCTCGTGCGCTTCGACATAGTCCTGCGGCAGCTTGGCCTCGGCAGCTGATAGCGCGATCAGTTCTTTGTCGTAGAACGGAATGCCAAGACGCTGTGCGACGATTCCTCCGATGGCGTGGCCTCCGCTACCGTATTCACGCGCAATGGTTACCACGAATTTTTCTGCTGCCGCAGGCCGTGACTCTTCATCGGTGCCGGGGAGACTGTTACCGACCCAGGCATCAACGAATTTCAGGTGGCGGTTGAATAGCCGTATGAAGAAACCAACCAGGAGCGCAGCGAGTATCGTACCTTCGCGCACACCGCGTACCTCATGCAGCATACTCAGCGAACAGATCAGGGCGAGCAGCACTAGGGTGCAGTCAAAGCCAATCTTGATCTTTCCGAATTCGCGTTTGAACACACGTACGACCGCAATGACAACTCCTTCTCCGGCCATGTATGACAGCTTCGCTTTGATTTCCAGAAATACGCCGAACGCAACGACGAGTGTGCTGATGAGACACAATGCCATTTGCTGTGGATAACCGGTCACGTAAGAATGAGCAGAAGTTATCGAGAGCGTCCAGTCGGTGAACAGGCTGAAGAGCAGCACGATGGGAATCTGGAGGAACTGGGCCAAGCGAAAGTCACGCTTGAGCAAGAAGACCTGAGACAGAACCAGCAGCGAGTTCATGATCAAAGTGAACACCCCCATCGACCACGGAAAGATGAGGCTTAGTACATAAGGCAAGCTGGAAATAGGGGAGGTTCCGAGGTTGGCCTTGACTGACAGGGCAACGCCGAAGGCCATGATAAACAGACCGGAGAAAAGCAGAAAGAATCTTTTAGCCAAAGCGGGTGAGAACATGAGAGAGGACCGGGGGGGCAGAGTCG
>QKII01000414.1 GCA_003249625.1 Propionivibrio sp.
GCTGAAGTCCCGCTGGCTGAGATGTTCGGGTATTCCACGACGGTTCGTTCGCTGTCGCAAGGGCGCGCGACCTATTCGATGGAATTCAAGCACTATGTCGAGGCGCCGAAAAACGTCGCCGAGGCCGTCATCAACAAGAAATAGAACTGGATTTTTGAGGATATTTGAATGGCTAAGGCAAAATTTGAGCGTACGAAGCCGCACGTTAACGTAGGCACGATTGGTCACGTTGACCATGGTAAGACGACGCTGACGGCAGCGATCACGACAATCCTGTCGAAGAAATTCGGTGGTGAGGCAAAGGCCTACGACCAGATCGATGCGGCGCCGGAAGAAAAGGCGCGCGGGATTACGATCAACACCGCCCACGTCGAGTACGAAACGGCGACGCGCCACTACGCGCACGTTGACTGCCCGGGTCACGCCGACTACGTCAAGAACATGATTACCGGTGCGGCGCAGATGGATGGCGCGATCCTGGTGGTTTCGGCGGCCGACGGCCCCATGCCCCAGACCCGCGAGCACATCCTGTTGGCCCGTCAGGTTGGTGTGCCGTACATCATCGTCTACATGAACAAGTGCGACATGGTTGACGATGAGGAACTGCTCGAACTCGTCGAAATGGAAGTGCGCGAACTGCTCTCCAAGTACGAATTCCCGGGCGACGACATTCCCATCATCAAGGGGTCCGCGCTGAAGGCGCTCGAAGGCGATGCTGGCGAGATCGGAGAAGCCTCCATCTTTGCGCTGGCCGATGCGCTCGACAGCTACATCCCCACGCCGGAGCGTGCTGTTGACAAGCCCTTCCTGCTCCCGATCGAAGACGTCTTCTCGATCTCGGGTCGCGGAACGGTGGTGACCGGCCGTGTCGAACGCGGCATCATCAAGGTTGGCGAAGAAATCGAGATTGTTGGTATCAAGCCGACCGCCAAGACCACCTGTACCGGTGTTGAAATGTTCCGCAAGCTGCTTGACCAGGGTCAGGCGGGGGACAACGTCGGCGTTCTGCTTCGTGGTACCAAGCGTGAAGAAGTCGAGCGTGGTCAAGTGCTGGCCAAGCCGGGCTCGATCACCCCGCACACCCACTTCACCGGCGAAGTTTACGTTCTGTCGAAGGATGAAGGCGGTCGTCACACGCCGTTCTTCAACAACTATCGTCCGCAGTTCTACTTCCGGACGACGGACGTGACCGGGGCGATCGCGCTGCCGGAAGGGACGGAAATGGTCATGCCGGGCGACAACGTGCAGATGACGGTCAAGCTGATCTGCCCGATCGCGATGGAAGAGGGTTTGCGCTTCGCTATTCGTGAAGGCGGTCGTACCGTCGGCGCCGGCGTCGTCGCCAAAATTATCGAGTAAGTAAGTCAAGGCGAGGGCGCTCTGAGGTCTTCTTGGGGTGTCCTTAGTCTCTGCCGCAGGGGTATAGCTCAACTGGCAGAGCGTCGGTCTCCAAAACCGAAGGTTGGGGGTTCGATTCCCTCTGCCCCTGCCAAAATTTATCAAAGCTGACGAAATGGCCGATAAAATAAAATTTGCGTTGGCGCTTCTTTTGCTGGCTGCAGGAATAGTCGGCTTCTATCTTCTCTCCGAGCAGGCGATGATCCTGCGGGTTCTGGCTGTTATTGCCGGGATCGCTGTTTCTGTTGCAGTCTCTTGGCGGACCGAGTCCGGTCGGCGCTTCTTTGACTTTTCGAAAGAAGCGGTTGTCGAGGCAAGAAAGGTCGTGTGGCCGACTCAGAAGGAGACTTTGCAAACCACCGGATTGGTATTTGTCTTTGTTCTCGTCATGGCTGTCTTTCTCTGGCTGGCAGATAAAAGTATCGAGTGGGTTTTGTATGAACTCGTCCTTGGTTGGAGAAAGTTATGAGCAAGCGCTGGTATGTGGTTCACGCCTACTCAGGGTTTGAGAAAAGCGTTCAGAGGGCTCTAGTTGAGCGTATTCAGCGCCAAGGGATGGAGGACTTGTTCGGTCGTGTTTTGGTGCCGGTCGAAGAGGTTGTCGAGTTAAAGCAGGGACAGAAAAGCATTACCGAGCGAAAGTTTTTCCCGGGCTATGTGCTTGTGGAAATGGAAATGAATGACGAGTCCTGGCATTTGGTGAAAAGTACGCCCAAAGTTACAGGATTTGTGGGCGGTACGGCGAACAAGCCTACTCCGATTTCCGAGAAGGAAGTCGAGAAAATCATGCAGCAGATGCTTGATGGCGTTGAGAAGCCGCGTCCTAAAGTATTGTTCGAACCCGGCGAGATTGTGCGTGTCAAAGAAGGTCCGTTTACTGATTTTCACGGGTCTGTTGAGCACGTTAATTACGAGAAGAATCGACTTCGCGTTTCGGTTACGATTTTCGGAAGAGCGACTCCTGTTGAGCTTGAGTTCGGGCAGGTTGAAAAGGCCTGATGGTTGGATCTGGTTGCGCGTGGCTTTGAGTCGGGCGTAACTTGTTTGGAGCGGCCTTTGGCCGTGTTCTTTACTCGGGGAGCACTGGAACAGTGCGCTAACACCCGTTTTTGGAGTAATTAGCCGTGGCAAAAAAAATTGTCGGCTTTATCAAGCTACAGGTGCCGGCCGGTAAGGCCAATCCTTCCCCACCAATTGGTCCGGCGCTCGGTCAGCGCGGTCTGAACATCATGGAGTTCTGCAAAGCGTTCAATGCGCAGACCCAAGGCGTAGAGCCGGGGCTCCCGATTCCGGTGGTTATTACCGCCTATGCGGACAAGAGCTTCACCTTCATCATGAAGACTCCGCCGGCCACTATCCTGATCAAGAAGGCGGCGGGCGTTCAGAAGGGAAGTCAGCGGCCCCATACAGACAAGGTGGGTAAGCTTACACGTGCACAGTGCGAGGCTATCGCAACTCAAAAGATGCCCGATCTGACTGCTGCTGATATGGATGCGGCGGTTCGCACTATTGCAGGAAGCGCTCGCTCAATGGGCATTACCGTGGAGGGGGTCTGAAATGGCTAACATGACGAAACGCCAAAAGGCCGTTGAGGGCAAGGTTGATCGTAACAAGAGCTACGCCGTTGCTGATGCACTGAATTTGGCCAAGGAGTTCGCAACAGCGAAATTCAATGAATCCATTGATGTGGCCGTATGTCTTGGTATTGACGCACGCAAGTCGGATCAATTGGTGCGTGGTTCAGTCGTTTTGCCAGCCGGGACCGGGAAGACTGTGCGCGTTGCAGTTTTCGCTCAAGGAGAAAAAGCGGAAGCGGCTAAAGCTGCGGGTGCGGATATTGTCGGGTTTGACGACTTGGCCGCCGAGATCAAGGCAGGCAATCTGAATTTCGATGTGGTTGTGGCTACCCCGGATTCGATGCGGATCGTTGGTCAACTTGGTCAGATTCTCGGGCCGCGGGGACTGATGCCGAATCCGAAGGTTGGAACGGTGACCATGGATGTCGCCACGGCAGTCAAGAATGCAAAGGCTGGACAAGTTCAGTACCGTACCGATAAGGGTGGAATTATCCATTGCACGATCGGCCGTGCTTCGTTTGAGGTGGCGAAACTGGAAGAAAACCTCAAGGCACTCGTTGATGCTCTGGTCAAAGCGAAGCCGGCGAGTTCTAAGGGGCAATATCTCAAAAAAATCGCGGTCTCGAGCACCATGGGGCCGGGAGTGCGCGTCGATTCGACGTCGCTCTAACTTTGTTGTGTTTTTCGGGGAGTTCTTGAACTCTCCTGCTTACTTTGGGCTGCCGGATAAGAAATTATTCGGCAGATCGTCAAAGACCGCAGGTGCTGTGTGGTATCCGCCACGCGGCTTAAGTGAACTTCAGCCTGCGTAGATGGTGATCCCGAACAGGAATCGGTTTTTAGTCATGCATTGCCGATACTCTTGGGTCAGGTCGCCGTGGGTGCGCCAAGCATAACTTGCCTGGCGTGTGATCGACTTAATGGAGAAAGGGCCCATGGGTCTCAATCTAGACGAAAAGAAGGCTGTCGTTGCCGAGGTGTCGGCACAAGTGGCTGCCGCACAGACGATCGTCGTTGCCGAGTACAAAGGAATCGAGGTGGCTCAACTCACCAAGCTTCGTGCTCAAGCGCGGAAGTCTGGTGTGTATCTGCGTGTGCTGAAAAATACCTTGGTCCGGCGTGCAGTAGCTGGTAGCCAGTTTGAAGGGCTGGCTGCCGAGATGTCAGGACCGCTGATTTACGGTATCTCGCAAGACCCGGTCGCCGCGGCTAAGGTGCTCGCCGACTTTGCCAAAGCTAACGATAAGTTGGCGCTGAAGGCGGGGTGTTATGCCGGAAAGGTGATGGACAAAGCTGGGGTACAGGCCCTCGCTTCGATTCCGAGCCGCGAAGAACTGCTCGCCAAGCTGCTGGGTGTGATGAAGGCGCCGGTATCCGGCTTCGCTGTCGCGCTTGGAGCCTTGGCAAAACAGCGTGAAGAATCCGCTGCTTGATGGCAATTCAAGCAACGAAAACGAACGACATATTTTCGATTTTTGGAGTGCATGATTATGGCAATTAGCAAAGAAGACATCCTTGAAGCCGTTGGCAATATGACCGTGATGGATCTCAATGATCTGGTCAAGGCATTTGAGGAAAAGTTTGGCGTTTCCGCAGCCGCAATGGCTGTCGCTGGTCCGGCTGCAGGTGCTGCCGCTGCTCCCGCTGAAGAGCAGACCGAGTTTACAGTGATGCTGAACGCCGCTGGAGACAAAAAGGTTGAAGTCATTAAGGTGGTTCGTGCCGCTACCGGGCTCGGCCTCAAGGAAGCCAAGGATCTGGTCGACGGTGCTCCGAAGGCTGTTAAAGAGGGTATTGCCAAGGCTGACGCAGAGGCTCTCAAGAAGCAGCTTGAGGACGCTGGTGCCAAGGTCGAAGTCAAGTAATACTGGTTATTCCGGTAGGCTGGCTGTCTTAGGGCAGCCAGCCTTTTGTGCTTTCCGAAACGGAATTGCCAGAGGAGATGGACTATTTGTGATGTGCAAACGAAAGCATTGATTGGCTGTTGTCCAATTGTGCTTTCGTTTGTCCGTCGCGAAACCCCTTGGGAGAACCCAAGGGATGAAACTCGCTAAAGGATTGTGCTTTCTGAGCTCGGAGCAACCATGACCTACTCCTACACCGAGAAAAAACGTATCCGCAAAAGCTTCGCCAAGCGCGCCAATGTGCTCGACGTCCCGTTTTTGCTGGCGACTCAACTCGAATCATTTACGGCTTTTCTTCAGGCTGCGGTGCCGCTAGCGCAGCGCAAGAATCAGGGTTTGCAGGCCGCATTCACCTCAATATTCCCTATCGTTAGCCACAGTGGCAACGCTCGCCTGGAATTCGTTAGCTATGCCTTGGCTGAGCCGGCATTCGATGTCAAGGAGTGCCAGCAACGGGGTCTGACGTTCGCGTCCGCGCTCCGAGCAAAGGTGCGTTTGGTAATCTTGGATCGTGAAGCTCCAGACACGATCAAGGAGGTTAAAGAACAAGAAGTTTACATGGGCGAAATCCCGCTCATGACAACGACTGGTTCGTTTGTCATCAACGGAACCGAGCGCGTTATTGTCTCGCAGTTGCATCGCTCGCCAGGGGTGTTTTTCGAACATGATCGGGGAAAAACGCATAGTTCAGGAAAGCTGCTTTTTTCTGCACGCGTGATTCCGTATCGCGGATCGTGGCTGGATTTTGAGTTCGACCCGAAGGACATCCTGTTTTTCCGCGTTGACCGTCGCCGTAAGATGCCTGTTACAACTTTGCTCAAGGCGATCGGTCTATCACCGGAAGAGATACTCAGTGAGTTTTTCGATTTCGATACCTTTGAGATTGGTAAAAAGTCGATAGAGTTTCATCTGGTGCCCGAGCGCCTGCGGGGTGAAGTGGCGCGCTTCGATTTTAGCGACGCCTCCGGGAAGGTTATTGTTGCTAAAGACAAGCGGATCACGGCTAAGCATATTCGGGAGTTGGATGCCGCGGGCATTCGTAAAATCGCAGTTCCTGAGGATTTCGTCGTTGGACGCATCGTAGCGCAGAACATCGTCGATAAGAGTTCTGGCGAAGTACTGGCAAATGCCAATGACGAAATTACCGAAGCGCTTTTGGCAAAGTTGGTCGAGAGTGGGATTGAGACAATGTCCACGCTGTATATCAACGATCTGGATCGCGGCGGATTTATCTCACAGACCCTTCGTACAGACGAGACGGTTTCCCGTCAGGCGGCTCGAGTGGCTATCTACCGAATGATGCGTCCGGGCGAACCGCCGACCGAAGAGGCTGTTGAGATCCTCTTTAACGGACTGTTCTATTCCGACGAGCGTTACGATCTATCTGCCGTTGGTCGGATGAAGTTTAATAGGCGTGTTTCTCGTAACCAGGTCGTTGAGTACAAGGTTTCGGTTAAACAGGTTCCTGCCAAGCGTGATGCCATCGTGAATGCCATAGTCGATGCGGTGGGATGTCCGTCCGAGGTTGTATCGCAGCAGTTGGGCGAATTGGTATATGGTGCGCGGGCTGTCGGCGAGAATATGACCGAGGCCGATGCAACAGCCCTTTGTGCCCAATTGAAGAGCCTTGGTGCAGTCTGCGAAGTTCGCGAGCAACTGACACTCTCTCCGCGTGATATCGTTGAAGTCATCAAGATACTGGTCGATCTCCGTAACGGCCGTGGTGAGATCGACGATATTGACCACTTGGGAAATCGCCGGGTGCGTTCTGTTGGCGAGTTGGCAGAGAATCAGTTCCGTGCCGGTCTCGTGCGGGTTGAGCGAGCCGTTAAAGAGAGGCTATCGCAGGCAGAATCCGACAACCTCATGCCGCATGACCTTATCAACGCTAAGCCGATTAGTGCCGCTGTGAAGGAGTTCTTTGGCTCCAGCCAACTCTCGCAGTTCATGGATCAAACCAATCCGCTGTCTGAAATCACCCACAAGCGGCGTGTTTCAGCACTGGGCCCGGGCGGTCTGACGCGCGAGCGAGCCGGCTTCGAGGTGCGTGACGTCCATCCAACACATTACGGCCGGGTTTGCCCGATCGAGACGCCGGAAGGTCCGAACATCGGCCTGATCAACTCCTTGGCGTTGTTCGCGCGCACGAACGAGTATGGCTTTCTCGAAACGGCTTACCGCAAGGTTGTCGATTGCAAGGTGACGGATCAGATCGAATACCTGTCCGCGATTGAGGAGGGAAACTATATAGTCGCCCAAGCCAATGCGGCGCTTGGTGACGACGGACAACTGATTGATGATTTGGTTACCTGTCGCGAAAAGGGGGAGACGATCCTCGCCGAGCCGTCACGTGTACAGTACATGGACGTGGCGCCCGGACAGATTGTGTCGGTTGCGGCTTCACTGATTCCCTTCCTGGAGCACGACGATGCGAACCGGGCCTTGATGGGCGCCAACATGCAACGTCAGGCAGTTCCGTGCCTGCGGCCTGAAAAGCCGGTCGTTGGTACAGGTATCGAGCGTACTGTCGCAGTCGACTCTGGTACCGCTGTTCAGGCCCTGCGTGGCGGGAAAGTGGACTACGTTGACGCGTCGCGGGTCGTGGTCCGAGTCAATGACGAAGAAACAGTGCCGGGCGAAGTTGGTGTAGATATTTACAACTTGGTGAAATACACCCGGTCAAATCAAAATACGAATATCAATCAGCGGCCGCTGGTTCGCATGGGTGATGTCATCGCCAAAGGCGACGTGGTTGCCGACGGTGCGTCGACCGATAAGGGCGAGTTGGCGCTCGGCCAGAACATGTTGATCGCGTTCATGCCTTGGAACGGATACAACTTCGAAGACTCGATCCTGATTTCCGAGCGAGTGGTTGCGGAGGATCGCTTCACCTCGATCCACATCGAGGAACTGACTGTAGTTGCCCGCGATACGAAGCTCGGGCCTGAAGAAATCACACGCGATATCGCATCGCTGGGTGAGGCTCAACTTTCCCGTCTCGATGAGTCCGGGATCGTGTATATCGGGGCGGAAGTCGAAGCCGGTGATGTGCTTGTCGGCAAGGTGACACCAAAGGGCGAAACGCAGCTTACCCCCGAAGAGAAGCTGCTTCGGGCGATTTTTGGCGAAAAGGCCTCTGACGTGAAGGATACGTCGTTGCGCGTTCCGTCCGGTATAGCGGGCACGGTTATCGACGTTCAGGTGTTTACGCGTGAAGGTATCGAACGCGACAAGCGCGCACAGTCAATCATCGATGATCACCTGCGTGGTTACAAACTCGACTTGGCAGATCAGCTGCGTATCGTCGAGCGGGATGCCTTTGCTCGCGTCGAGCGCTTGATCGTCGGCAAGGTTGCCAATGGAGGCCCGAAGCGCTTGGCGAAGGGCACCGAGATTTCGCGCGAGTACCTCGATGGTATCGACTCACATCACTGGTTCGATATCCGCATGGCTGACGAAGAGGTCGCACATCAGCTGGAATCGCTGCGTGACAGCCTTGAGCAGACGCGCAAGGATTTTGATCTTGCCTTTGAGGAAAAACGCAAGAAACTGACGCAAGGCGATGAATTGCCGCCTGGCGTGCAGAAGATGGTCAAAGTGTACGTTGCCGTCAAGCGGCGTCTTCAGTCAGGCGACAAGATGGCGGGCCGGCACGGAAACAAAGGTGT
>QKII01000172.1 GCA_003249625.1 Propionivibrio sp.
CCTTCTGCCCGCATACGGCTGCCGCGCAGTTCCCACAGGAAAACGGCGTGCAGATCGAATCGAGGGGGCCGTTCGCCGAGGGCCGTAACAGCCTGTTTGGCACCCCGACCTTGTCCGCACTGGCTGCATAGCACGGTCGCAGTGTTGCCCAGATCGTGTTGCGCTGGCCGCAGACGACGTGGCCGCGATCGCCGCACTGGATACCGGCAAGAGTGCTTTTTTCGACCGCCGCGATTACGCCATTGTGAAATGGCTCGGTGAAGCAGTATGCAACACCTGATTAAACGAAGAGGAAAGGAACCATCATGCAAACACGCAAACTTGGCAACAGCGGGCTGGAAGTCTCGGCCCTCGGATTGGGCTGTATGGGCCTTAGCTTTGCCTATGGCCCGGCAACCGACAAGGCTCAGGCGATTGCGCTGATCCGCCGTGCTTATGAACTTGGGGTTACCTTCTTCGATACAGCCGAGGCCTACGGCCCCGGTGACAACGAAGCGCTGCTCGGCGAGGCGCTCGCCCCCTTCCGCAACAAGGTGGTCGTTGCCACCAAGTTCGGTTTTCGTAACGGGACGGTCGCTGATGGTGTGGACAGTCGGCCGGAGAACATTCGTGCGGTGGCAGAAGCCTCGCTTCGTCGATTGAGAACCGACGTCATCGATCTCTTCTATCAGCATCGCGTCGACCCGGATGTGCCGATGGAAGAGGTAGCTGGTGCTGTCAAGGATCTAATTGCGCAAGGCAAGGTACGCCACTTTGGCATGTCCGAAGCCGGCGCCGAATCGATCCGTCGGGCACACGCGGTACAGCCGGTAGCGGCGTTGCAGAGCGAATACTCGTTGTGGTGGCGAGAACCGGAAAAGGAGATTTTGCCGCTGCTCGAAGAACTGGGTATCGGTTTTGTTCCCTTCAGCCCGCTCGGCAAGGGCTTCCTGACCGGTGCGATCGATGCCGATACGAAGTTCGACGCGAGCGATTTTCGCAACGTCGTGCCTCGCTTTGCCCAAGCCGCTCGCCAGGCGAACCAGCACCTGGTCGATGTACTCGGCGGCATCGCTACGGCCAAGGGTGCAACGCGAGCACAGATCGCGCTCGCCTGGCTGCTGGCGCAGAAACCGTGGATCGTGCCGATACCCGGTACGACCAAGTTGCACCGTCTGGAAGAGAATCTCGCGGCAGCGGCCGTGGTGCTCAGTGCTGCGGATCTGCGGGATATCGACACGGCACTTTCATGCATCAAGGTTGAAGGCGAGCGCTATCCGCAGCAGTTGCAGAAGCTTGTCAGCCGATGAGTCTGCATCAATGACGAATCCGGACGTGAGGCCGGACAGGAATGAATGAAATGAGCAAGGACATCTTGAATTCACAGTCTGCGGAGAAATTTGTGCCGCAAGGCATTGCAGCGCGCCGGCAGTTATTTGTGTGTCACCGTTTTCTCCACGCGTGGGGTGTCCTGCCGATCATCGCTCTTCATGTGATCGTTGAGCACGGTGCGCTGCGTTTCGGCACGTTGTTACGCACGCGTTCTGCGGTAGCCGAAACTGCGATCGAACGAGGTTGACCCATGCAGCAGGAAATCGCGCTTGAACTTGAAGCCCCAGTCCGTTGTCGTTCCAGACGATGGCCGTTCTTGGCCGTGCTGGCCGGAGTTGTGATCATGAGTGTTTTTGCCTGGGCGATGCGCTTTCAGCCGCCTGCCTATGAACTTTCACCGCAGTATCGTGATGGCCGTTTCCACAATGCCGTGCCACGGCCAGCGCGCAGTTTTCTCGCCGGGGCGGCGCTGTGGTATGCCTTCCTGTTCGACAAACCTGCCGGAACGACGCCTGATCGGCTCATCCCGGTACGAACGCTGACGCAGTCTGAACTGCTCTCCGCGCCGGACAACAGCGTCTGGCGCCTCGGGCATTCCAGTCTCCTGCTAAAACTGCACGACAAATTCTGGCTGACCGACCCGGTATTCAGCGAGCGTTCATCGCCGGTGCAATGGTTCGGCCCGAAGCGTTTTCACGCGCCACCCATCACGCCGGAAGAGCTGCCGCCGATCGAGGCGGCAATCATCTCGCACAATCATTACGACCATCTGGATCACGCGACCATCATGGCGCTACATGCGCGCGTCAAGCAGTTCATTACGCCGCTGGGCGTTGGCGCCACGCTCGTCTCGTGGGGCGTTCCG
>QKII01000223.1 GCA_003249625.1 Propionivibrio sp.
GGGAAGATCGTGAAGCGATCGTGCTTTGCGACATCCAGGGCGTGACGCAGAAATCCTTTGCCGAGCGCTTGGGGCTCTCGTTGCCGGCAGCAAAGTCACGTGTGCAGCGGGCGCGCGTCCGTCTGCGCGCGCAACTGTCCGAAGCATGTAGAGTGAGATTCGACGAAGAAGGAAAAGTATGCTGCTTTGCTCCGCGCCCGCCGCTGGAAGGTTGACGACAAGATCATGAATGTCATCCCATTCAATGCGCTTGCCTGTCCGCTGGACGGGCAAGCATTACACAACAACGGAACAGCGTGGTGCTGCGCCAATGGCCACAGTTTCGATATCGCCAGCCAGGGCTACACCCACCTTTTGCCGGTCCAGAAGAAGCGCTCGCGGGATCCTGGCGACAGCAAGGAAATGGTGGCCTGCCGGCGACGCTTTCTTGAGGCCGGCCATTATCAGCCGATTGCCGAGGCAGCGGGGCGCGCTGTTCTGGCCGATACGTCTCCCGGCGCAACGATTCGCTGTCTCGATGCCGGTTGCGGCGAAGGCTATTACTTGCGCCAACTGGCCGCCGACACTGACGAAGCCAGGAATCTGGCCCTCATCGGGCTGGATATATCAAAATGGGCCGTCCTCTCGGCGGCGAAGCAGGATAAGCGGATGGCGTGGGTTGTCGGCAGCAACGCCAATCTTCCGGTGCTGCCGGGTATGCTGGATCGCGTCCTGTGCATGTTCGGTTTCCCGGTCTATGCCGAGTTCGCCAGGGTTCTTGCGGCAGAGGGTCAATTGATTCAGATCGACGCCGGCACGGAGCATCTGCGCGAATTGCGCGAAATTATCTATCCCGTCCTGAAACCGGAGCGTGCGACCGAGATGGCGGCTCCGCCCGGATTTTCAGTTGTGTCCTGTGAGACTGTGCGTTACTCGGCGGAGATTAAAGGTCAGCAGCAGATCGCCGATCTGCTGGCCATGACTCCTCACCTTTTCCGCGCCAGCAGCGAGGGCAAGGCCCGCGTTGCCGCTTTGCTCTCGCTGTCTGTGACGGTCGACGTTCGGCTGACGCGTTACAAGAGGAACTGAGTCCTCCGGGAACTGCATCCTTTTTACGGTTCATTCGTCTACCTAGTCGAATTCACCTGTTTAGCAATCGGAGTTGTCCTGTGTCTGCTGAATCTCAAGCTCTTTCTTCGTCTCCTCTGGGTCGCTGGCTGGCTGGCATCGTCGCCGCCGTCACCGTCTGGTTTCTCGCCTATGGCAATTTAATGCCCTTTGCCGATGCCATCATCGCTGCGCTCGGCCTGACCCGCGCCACGCACCTCGGCGAGGCAGTGCATTTTTTCGTCTACGACACGCCAAAGGTGCTACTGCTGCTTACCGGCATCGTCTTCGTCATGGGCGTCGTGCAGACGTTCTTCGCGCCGGAACGCACGCGGGCGCTGCTTTCGGGCAAGCGACTCGGCATCGGCAACGGGTTGGCTGCGACACTGGGCATCGTTACGCCGTTCTGCTCATGCTCGGCAGTGCCGCTATTCATCGGATTCCTTTCGGCCGGCGTGCCGCTCGGCGTTACTTTTTCCTTCCTGATCGCCGCGCCGATGGTCAACGAAGTCGCGCTGGTGCTGCTCTTCGGGATGTTCGGCTGGAAGGTCGCGGCGTTGTACCTGGGCATGGGCCTGCTGGTGGCGATCGTCGCCGGCTACGTGATCGGCGAGATGAAAATGGAGCGCCATCTGGAAGAGTGGGTGCAGAAGATTCACGCCGGCCAGGTTGATCCGACGGTCGGGCTGAATCTCGGTTGGGTCGAACGCTTTGAGGCGGGCTGGGGCCACGTCAAACAGATCGTCGGCAAGGTTTGGCCATACATCCTCGCCGGTATCGCCCTCGGCGCCGGCATCCACGGCTACGTGCCAGAAGACTTCATGGCCTCGTTCATGGGCAAGGACGCGTGGTGGGCCGTGCCGGCTGCCGTGGTCCTTGGCGTGCCGATGTACACCAACGCCGCTGGCATCATCCCGATCGTTGAGGCGCTGATCGGCAAGGGTGCGGCACTCGGTACCGTGCTGGCCTTCATGATGGCCGTGATTGCGCTCTCCGCGCCAGAAATGATCATTCTCCGGAAGGCGCTCAAGCCTCGGCTTATCGCTACCTTTGCCGGTGTCGTTGCCATGGGCATCCTGCTCGTCGGCTATGTGTTCAATGCCATTTTTTAAGAGGAGCTTTTCATGAAAGACGTAAAAATTCTGGGTACAGGTTGCGCCAACTGCAAGAACACGCTGGCGCTGGTCGAACAAGTCGCCAAGGAAAAAGGCGTGGCGATCAAACTTGAAAAGGTCGAGGATCTGCCGGCGATCATGGGCTACGGGGTAATGTCCACGCCGGGCGTGGTGATCGACGGCGTGGTGGTGCATGCTGGCGGTGTGCCGACAAAAGGCAAGGTCGAAGGCTGGTTCTGAGGCCGTTGCCGTATGAGTCATTGTTGCTCCTCCTCCAGACCTGATGCCGGTCAGCCAAGCAAGCGCCACTGCCCTGCGTGTTCGACTGAATGTGTGGAGGTCTCCTCGCGGACCATTGCGCACCACATCAGGTTTTCCTGGCGTTGGGCGCCTTCCGCCGAGGGGTACTACTTCTGCGACAACCCCGATTGCGATACAGCCTATTTCGGTGACGATGGCTCGGTCATTTCAAAGACCGCGCTGAGAGTCCCGAGCGCCGTGAAAGACAAGAAGGGAGAGGCGCTGCTGTGTCACTGCTTCGGCGTCAGCAGGGCGGATTTCGAGAGGGAACCGTCGGTCAGGGACTTCGTGGTGGAACAGACGAAAGCAGGAAGTTGCTCCTGCGAGACCAGCAACCCTTCGGGACGGTGCTGTCTGAAAGACTTCCCCAAGTCGAAGGGCTGAAGGTGAAGGCCGCACCGCCGGTCGTTTTCTCGGTAGCTACAGCGGGGGGGCTTCGCCCCCCCTGTCGATCCCCAGTCTGCGCATTTTCTCCCACAGTGTCTTGCGGCTGATGCCGAGCGCGTCGGCGCAGGTCTGGATCTGCCACTGGCTGGTGTCGAGTGCCCGCACGATGAAGTCGCGCTCGCATTCATTCATGTAGTCGCGGAGGTTGCTACCAGCGCTCTGGAGTTCCGTTGATGCGACGGGCTGGTCGAACAGGTGGTCGACGCCGATGCTGCGGCTGTCGGTGAGCAGGCAGGCGCGTTCGAGCGTGTTGCGTAGTTCGCGGATGTTGCCAGACCATGGGTGGCCGATCAGTGCCTGCTCGGCGGCAGCAGTAAGGACCGGCGGCTTTTGGCCGAGGTCGGTGAATTCAGCCAGGAACAGGCGGCTGAGCCACAGAATGTCTTCACGGCGTTCGCGCAGCGGCGGCACGCGCAACTGGACGACGTTGATGCGGTAATACAGGTCTTCCCGGAATTCGCCGCTGCCGACCATCTCCTTGAGATCGCGGTGGGTGGCGCAAAGTAGTCGAATGTTGACGGTGGTCGGCGATTCGCTGCCGATGCGCGTGATGCTGCGCTCCTGCAGGGCGCGAAGCAACTTGGTTTGCATGCCCAGCGACATGTCTCCGATTTCGTCGAGAAACAACGTGCCGCCATCGGCCTGCTCGAAGAGGCCACGCCGACTGCGCAACGCGCCGGTGAATGCGCCTTTCTCGTAGCCGAACAGTTCTGCTTCGAGCAGGGTCTCGGTCAGTGCGCCGCAGTTGATGGCGATGAACGGGCGTTCCGCTCCACCAAGGTCGTGAATCGTACGGGCGATGCGTTCCTTGCCAACGCCTGACTCCCCCGTGATCAGGACTGTGGTAGTGCTGCCGGCGAGGCGGGGCAACAGGGCGATGATGTGGCGCATTGCCGGTGATGAACCGAGCGCATTTGCCGAATCCGGTGCCGCCGGGCCGGCGATCGACTGGATGCGGTCCATAAGCGCGTCGAGGTCGAATGGCTTGGTGATGTAGTCCTGCGCGCCGAGTTTGAGCAACTGTACTGCCGTGTCGATGTTACCTTGGCCAGTGATGAACAGGAAGGGAGGGAGCGCGACGTGCTCGCTGGCCAGTCGGGCGAACAGTTCGTCCCCGCCCTGATCGGGCAGGCGGATATCGCTGATCACCAGGAAATACTCGCGCGTCAGCAGTGCAGCCTCCGCGGCCGCTGCTGTGCGGTGCCAGTCGCAGAGGTAGCCGTCGAGTACGAAGCGGTCGGCGAGCGACTCGCCCATGATCTCGTCGTCTTCAATCAGGCAGATGCGGTTCGTTCGAGTCGTTTGATTCGTCACGTCGGATGTCCAGTGGCAGGGTTACGATGAAGCGCGTCAGGGTGTTGGTGGTTTCTACGCGGATGGTGCCGCCGAGCTGTGTCGCGATCTGGTAGCAGATCCACAGGCCGAGTCCGTTTCCGCGCTGCGAGAAAGGGGTGAACGGTTCAAAGAGATGTTCCTTGTGTTCGGCCGAGAGAACATCGCCGTCGTTCTCCACGACAAGGGTCAGATTCTCCCGTTCGTGTTCAGTCCACACTGCGACATGGCCCTTGTGGCCGGCGGCCTGTATGGCGTTGAGCACCAGATTGATCAGCAGCTGCCTTACCGGCGTTGACGGGATCGGCAAGGGGCCTGGAATGTGCGTTTCCCAGGCGATCTCGACGCCTTGCTTGTGGGCCGTGGGAGTGACCAACAACATGACGTCGTCGATATCGTGGAGGGCCAGCTGGCGGCTGCTGACCTTGGCTTCGACCAGCAGTGCGGCGACCGTGTCGCGGATCTGAGAAAGGCCGCGTTCCAGGAGGCTGATCGTTTTCTGTCCCAGCGGGTCGGGAGAGCCGTGGCGCTTTAACGTGCTTATGGCGTTGAGCATTCCACCCAGGGGGTTGTTGATCTCGTGGGCGATGCTCGCGGTCAATCGGCCGACCGCCGCCATGCGCTCCTGTTTGACGACTTCCTGTTCCAGCTGGAGCTTTTCCTGCATGGCGTCGAGCATGCGACCGTAGGTGAGGTAGAGCGTTCCGACTTCGTCGTGATACGGATAGAGGTGCGGGTCGAGTGGTGCCAACTCGCCTGCGTTGATGCGGCTAAGGCGGTTGGTGACGAGTTCCAGCGGGGCGACCATGCGGCGTCCCCAGTACCAGTTGATCGGCAACAGCACGGCGAGAATCAGCAAGGTGACCGCAGCGGCGTTGAAGATGGTACGGTCGAAACGGTGCCAGAGCTGGTTCTTGTTGTGGGCCACGATCAGAGTGCCGATGCGGATATTGTCGGCGCTGATCGGGATGGCGATGAACAGGTGCGCAGCGACGTCGCGTTCGAGGATGAGCGACGGATGCGCCGGGTCGGCGGCAATCTCGGCATCGATGGCTCGGAAGTCATCGCCGAGTTCGGCGAGTGCGCTCGTTACCGGAAAATCCTCGGGGTGCGAGGAGGCGAAGACATGTCGTCCAGCGTCGAGGACGATTACCGCTTCGGCCAGCGCCGAACCGCTGTTTCCCTTGAACGGCAGCGCGATCGTCTCATAGGCGCGCCACACGTCGTCGTGTAGCAGCGCGGAGAACAGCGACCGGGCCATCGTCTGACCGAGATCCTCCGAGCTTTTCACCATATCCTGGCGCAGGTTGTTCCAGGACTGGATCAGGAATGATGCGGAGAGTGCCAACGCTGTGGCCAGGATGAGCGCAGCGCCGAGCAGCGGGAGCTTGTAGCGCAGGCTGAGGTTGAAGAGCATTCGATTTTTACAGTTCGCCGAGTTCGCGCATCATCGTGGCTACTCCGGCGTACAGTTCTGGAGAACCGGCGATGAAGCCGTCGAGATTCAGCTTGGCGAGCAAGGCGCGGCCAGCGGGGTCGTCGCCCATGCTGAAAAGCGCTTTCTGGAACGTTTCGAAATCCTCTTGGCCGACGCGCTGATCGGCAACGATCGGGGGAAAGCCGAATTCCTCGGATTTCCAGACGATGCGTGTGCGTGCCGCCAGTTGCGGGTCGATTTTTTGCAGGCTGTCCCACACGTAGCTGTCGACGTTGGCGCCCTGAGCGAGTCCGCTGGCCACCGCCTGGATTGCCTTGGCGTGTGACCAGGTGAAGAACGTCTTGCGGAAATGTGTGCCAGCGTTGATGCCTGCTTTCTTCAACTGATGGCGCGGTACCACGTAGCCCGTGTTTGAGTGCGGATCGGCAAAAGCGAACACCTTGCCTTTGAGGTCGATGAGCGATGCTGTCGTCGTGTCCTTGGCCGGGACGATCAGGTACGACCGATAAAACGGCCTGCTCTGGTAAGACGCCACGGCGAGCAGGCGTACGGCCTTGCCGAGTGCGAGGTACGGGTAGTCGCACAGCCAGGCGAAGTCCAGACTGCCCTTGTCGATCAGGTCCATCGTCTCGCGGTAGCTGTCGCGCTGGATGAAGATTACCGATCGCTGCAGCTTGCGTTCAAGGTAGATTTTCCACTCGGCCAGCATCGAATGCTGGTTATGCAGGAAGGCGGGGGTCATGCCGATGCGGAGCGGGCGTTGAGCCTCGTTTGCGGACGCGAAGTGGAGCGCAGATATCGCCAGGAGAAAAACGAGAAAACTCAGACGGCGCAGAACGTTCATCGGGCTCTCCTTGGAAAAGGGCGTCGTTTCATTCTAGCCGGAATAATGAAGCTTGTTACTACGGCGTAACGTCCCTTGGTTGTTGGTGTTACGAAAAGGTAACGCCGGGGCTGCGGGCTGGAGGCGGAGGGCGGCTCGGTTGCTGTTGCCGTGTAAGCACGTTGCTCGGTTGAGTGCCGCGTGTTTCAACGGTGACCGAGGCTTTTTGAAGGTATTTGTATTGTTCTCGATGGACAACTCGGGGGAGCTGTCTGTTGCTGGCCCGAAGCTTGCACTGAATCCAGCGAGAGAAAAAGAATCGGGGGCAGGACGATGCGAAAACCACGTGCGCTGTTGCGAGCCATTGGTGCCGTCGTGCTGCTTTTATTCCCCGTCCTGGGGGCCGCCCAGGGCACCGGACCCACCCCCGAGCAACAGGAAAAGATCCGGCAAGCCAACGCCGAATGTTTTTCCTGCCACTCGCCGGAGGGCCTCAATGCGCCGCCGAAGGAAGGTCTTGACCTTGCCAAGCTGCGCGGTCTGCTGCAGCACCCCGACGTCTTCAGCCAGTCCGACCACCGGCGCCTCGCCTGCACCAAATGCCACAACGAAGGCTACGACGAACACCCGCACGCCGACGACGCGCGTGACATGACCAGCACCTGTACCGACTGCCACAGCAAGAAAGCGAAGGTCATCGAACCCCAGTTCGAAAAATCCGTGCACGCGAAGCACCTCGCCGACAGCTTCACCTGTACCACCTGTCACGACCCGCACCTCATGCGCCTCGCCGAGCGGCAAAGCGACCCGGCGCGCATCGTTGCCCAGGACAACCGCGTCTGTCTCGGCTGCCACGATTCCGATGACCGCTTTGCCCAGTTCGCCCCTGAAAAGAAACTGCGTCCGCTGCTCGACGACATCCACGCCTGGCTGCCCAACGCACGCCTGCACTGGCGCTCGGTCCGCTGCGTCGACTGCCACACCCCCGAAGTCGCCGCCGGCGAAATGATTTCCCACGAAGTCGTCGGCCGCGACCGCGTTCAGCGCGACTGCGTCGCCTGCCACAGCACCAGCAGCACCCTCAAGGCCCGTCTCTATCGGCATCTCGTTACCGCAGAACAGGAGCGTCTCGGCTTCGCCAACAGCGTTCTTCTCGCCAACGCCTACATCCCCGGTGCCACCCGCCATCCGCTGCTCGACACCCTCGTTCTCGGCGCCTTCGCCGCCATGGCACTCGGCCTGCTCGCCCACGGCCTTGGCCGCTATTTCACGCGAGGACGGTGCTGGAAGGATGAGCAGATGCCACCCGAGCAACGCAAGTCCGGCGACGACACGAACGGAGAGAACCATGGCTGAGCGTGAGTACCTCATCGCTTCCTGGATCCGGATCTGGCACTGGATCAATGCCGCGCTGATTCTCACCCTCGGGGTCACCGGCCTGAGCATCCACTTTGCCGACCCCGCCCTGCCGCTTGTGGACTTCGCCCTTGCCGTGCGCATCCACAACACCGCCGGCGTCCTGTTGATCCTCGCCTACCTGTTCTTCGTCGTCGCCAACATCGTTACCGGCAACTGGTGGCAGTTCGTCCCCAAGCCGCCCGGCATCCTGCAACGCATCCTCCGGCAGGCGCGCTGGTACGGCATCGGCATCTTTTGCGGCGAGCCGCATCCGCACGAACCCTCGAAGGGCGAACACTTCAACGCCCTGCAGGCCGTCACCTACTGGAGCGTCATGTACCTGCTCCTGCCGGTGATCCTGCTCACCGGGTTGATCTACCTCTACCCCCAGGTCGCCCCCGACACCCTGTTCGGTTTTGACGGT
>QKII01000128.1 GCA_003249625.1 Propionivibrio sp.
CCTCCTGTCCGAGCGGGCGCAGGAAGACGCTGGTGCCGTTGAAGAAGGCATGCGTCTGGTCGAAATGCGCGCCGCGCACGGAAAGATCCCAGGCGTGGATCTCGCACGTGACTGTCAGTGGCGTGGGCTTTTTCAACGGCGCGGCACGCCAGGTATGCTTGTCGAGCTTGTCGAGGCGGACGGGCTTGCCTCCCGCTTCGGCACGGATGGCGACGATGTGGCGGGCAAAATCGCGGATCAGGTAGCTGCCGGGGATCCAGGCTGGAAGCGCAAAGCGCTGTCCTTCCGGTGCGGGGGCCTCGACAGTGCAGGTGATGGTGAATCGGTGAGCCGCCGGATTGGCAGCAATTACGCTGTAACGGACAGAGGGGAACTTTGACATCTTGTGACAACTCGGGCTTAACGTTGCTGAATTGCGATTTTACGACCGATGGACGGTAAACTCAGCGTCGTATGTGTTGCCCATTGAAGATAAGCAAAGCGATAATCACTGATACGCGATAACCCCGAAAAGGCCTACGAATAAGCATGCGTAAAAATCTGCCGGTTACGAACGTCGAAACCCTTCTTCCGGAAAATGAATTCATCTATTCGCGAACGAACCTGAAAGGCCAGATCACCGAGGCCAACGAAGCGTTCTGCGAGGTTAGCGGCTTTACCCGCGAAGAAATGCTAGACGAGCCACATAACATGGTGCGGCACCCAGACATGCCCTCTGCGGCGTTCGAGGATATGTGGCGGGATCTCAAGTTGGGGTTGCCGTGGCGTGGAATCGTCAAGAACCGGCGCAAGGACGGCGGTTTCTACTGGGTGGTAGCTAACGTTTCACCTGTACGGGAGAACGGTCAGGTTATCGGTTACCAGTCGGTGCGCAGTCGGCCAAGCCGTGAGGAGATTGCATCGGCCGAGAAGGCCTATGCGCGGATCAACGCAGGGGCGAAGAACCTCGTGGTCAGCCACGGACGGGTGAAGAAGAAACAATCGAACTTCGTTCTCGGCCTGCTATCACTGAGTTGGCAGATGCAGTTCATCGGAATACTGGTGTTGCTCCTCGGGGGGCTGGACGTTGGCGAGTCTTTCTTTGGCAAAGATCTGCTCCCTGTTGTGCATCACGGCCTGATGATCTTCACCGTCGTGTATGCCCTCTATTTCATGACGTACTTCGCGCCTAAGGTCAATCGAGACGTGAAAACGATGAGCCAATGGATCGAGGGAGTGTTGTCGACGGGTAACCTCCGGAAGCGTTTGTCAGTGACGCGCAGTGACCTGCTGGGAGTTACGGCACGGCAGATGGACGTTTTTGTATCGTCGATTCAGGCAACGGTGCAGGGTATTGCGGACACGGCGGGACATGTCCAGAAAGCTACTCACGAAGTCGATGACGGAATGCGCTTGGCGATGGAATCAGCTGAGCGGCAGAATGAAGCAACATCTTCTGCGGCTGCCGCAGTCGAGGAAGTCACGGTTTCGATCGGCGAAGTGGCGGAGCATGCCCGCTCGACACGCGAAGTGGCGGCGAACGCCGGAGAGGTCTCGTGCGCGGGGGTTGAACGGTCCGACGAAGCCACCCGGACAATCAACTCGCTGGCCGAAACGGTCAAGCGCTCGGCGGAACAGGTTGAGACGCTCGGGCAACGTTCGGCGGAGATCAGCCAGATCGCTGGCGCGATCAAGGAGATCGCAGACCAGACCAACCTGCTGGCGCTGAATGCTGCGATCGAGGCGGCTCGGGCTGGGGAGGCCGGCCGCGGTTTTGCCGTGGTGGCCGACGAGGTTCGCAAGCTGGCTGAGCGTACGGCGAAAGCCACCGAGGAAATCAGCAGCATGATCGGTTTGATCCAGAGCGATACGCAGAACGCCGTCGATGGCATGCGCGCCGGGGCAGCACAGGTCGAGGAAGGAGTCACGCTGGTCCATTCGGCGCAGGAAGCCTTGCAGCGTATCAATGAAGAAATGGGCAATACGATTCAGCGGGTCAACGAAATTTCGCATGCCTCAAGTGAACAGCAGGAAGCGATGACCCAACTGGCCCAGAACGTCGAACAGGTGGCGATGATGACCGAGCAGAACGTCGCGGTGGTCAACCAGACTGAGGGAATGGTGCAGAAGCTTGAAGGTATCGTGGACCGGATGAACAAGGCGGTGAATCAGTTTACCGTTTGATTTTCCGGTGTGCAGGCGCCTCCGCGGTGCCTGGCGAACACTGTCGGCGAGCGGAATTCCGTTCGCCGTTTGTTTTTCTGCTTTTGCAAACCCCCGCAACGCTAGAACCCCGGAGGGGTGGTTGGGTATAGTGACGGGCTTTGTTTCGCTGAAAGGGATGAATTCATGAAATCGAATATGCAACAGATGCAACGTTTTGCCTTGCGCTGGCTGATTCCTCTGGCCGGTTGCGCTGTCTTTTCTGCCGGGGCGATGGCCTCGGGACTGGATGCCTTCGCAGGACAGAATGGCAAGATCGATATCGCCGGCGGCACGGCACACATCCCGGTAATGAACGCCGCAGCCAAGCGCATCATGCAATCTAACCCGTCGATCCGCATTACTGTCGGGGCCGGTGGGTCGGGTGTCGGTGTGCAGAAGGTCGGCGAGGGGCTGGTCGATATCGGCAACACGGGGCGGCCGTTGACTGACGCCGAAGTCGCCAAGTACGGGCTCAAGTCGTTTGCTTTCGCCATCGACGGGGTGGCCGCAGTGGTCAATCCAAAGAACCCGGTCGTCGGCCTGTCCGCCGTACAGGTGCAGGAAATCTTCGCCGGCAAGATCACCAACTGGAAGGCCGTTGGCGGCTCCGATGCGGCGATCCACGTCTTCACTCGCGATGAAGCGAGCGGTACGCGCGAGGTCTTCTGGGGCAAATTGCTGAAGAAGGGGGCGATTACCGAAAGCGCCAATGTCGTGGCTTCCAACGGGGCGATGAAATCGGCGCTGGGCGGTGACCCCAACGCCATCGGCTATGTTTCCATCGGCCACATCGATGAAACGCTCAAGGCGCCGATGCTCGATGGCGTTGCGCCGACGCAGGACAACGCGCGTTCGGGCAAATACCCTGTCGTCCGCAAGTTGTACATGAACACCAAGGGAGAACCGCAGGGGCTGACGGCGGCGTTCATCAATTACATCCTCGGGGATGATGGCAAGCAGATGACCTCTGCAGCGGGGTATCTGCCGCTGTGACGACGGCCGGTTGCGGCGCGGTCCCGGCACGGGGCGGCGCCGTTGTGCGGTGCTTGTTGTTGGTCGCAGCTACTGCGTCGGCGCTGGCCGTCGCGGCCGTATTCGGCTTCCTGCTCTGGTTTGCGTTGCCGGTGTTCCGGGGAGAAGCGCTAGCCTCGTTGCTCTCCTGGCACTGGCAACCGCTGCGTGGGGCGTTCGGCATCCTGCCGATGCTGGTCGGTTCGTTTTTGCTCGCGTCATCCTCCTTGCTGGTGTCGTTCCCGCTGGCGCTGGGGGTTTGCTGCTTTGCGCACGGCGCCGGCCCGATCCGTGCGGCGCGTCCGTTGCTAACGGCGGTTCGTTTCATGACCAGTGTGCCGACCGTAGTTTATGGTTTGGTCTCGGTTTTCCTGCTGGTGCCGCTGATTCGCGACGCGTTTTCCGGTTCCGGTTTCTCCTGGCTGGCCGCCGCGCTGGCTTTGAGCTTGCTCGTCCTGCCGACGATCGTGCTGCTCGTCGATAGCCAGTTTCGGCAGGTTCAGGCGCAAATCGGGCCGAGTGCGGCCGCACTCGGACTTTCGCCTGTTCAGCAGTTGCTGCATCTGACCCTGCCGCTTTCCCGGCGAGGCCTGGCGGCGGCTCTGGCACTTGGTTTTGGGCGGGCCGTCGGCGATACGCTGATTCCGCTGATGCTGGCCGGCAATGCCGCGCGGGTGCCGCACTCACTGCTTGACTCGTTGCGTACGCTGACTTCGCACATCGCACTGGTGGTGGCGACCGACAGCCAGGATCTCGTCTATGCGTCGCTGTTCGCCAGCGGGGTGATCCTGTTTGTGGTGACGGCGCTCGTGAATTTGCTGCTGCGCCGCTGGCGCGGCCAATCGACGTAGCGCCATGGAGCGAGCGTTGCGTGTATTCGCCTGGGGCGCGGGCGTCCTTGTCCCGGTCGTCTTGCTGACGCTGCTGGCGTTTCTTCTGTTGCGCGGGGTACCGGGCTGGTCACTTGCTCTGTTCTTCGGTGATACGCCGCCGCTCGATGCGGTGTTGCGGGGAGCGCCCGTGTTTGACGGCATCTGGCCCGCGTGTCTCGGTACGGTGGCGCTGGTGTTGCTTGCCGTGGCGATCGCCGTACCGCTTGGTGTCGCCACCGGAATCTATCTGGCGGAATTCGCAGAGGTGCGTCAGCGCGCAGCGCTGTCCTTTTGCGTTGATCTGCTGGCTGGTATCCCGTCGATCCTGATGGGTTTGTTCGGCTTCGCGTTGATTCTCATGCTGCGCAAGACGATCGTGCCGGCGGCTAACACAGGCCTGCTGCTTTCGGCAGGGTGTCTTGCACTGCTGGTGCTGCCGTACTTGATCAGCACTACGCGCCTGACGCTTGAGGGGCTGCCGAGCGACTTGCGTCTGGCGGGCGCCGGTCTTGGTCTGTCGCATGTGCAGGTTGTCGGGCGGATTCTTCTGCCGGCTTCGCTCCGGGGCATCTTCAGCGGTGTCGTTCTCTCTGTTGGGCGGGCCGCAGAGGACACTGCCGTAATTTTGCTGACCGGCGTGGTGGCCAATGCCGGCGCGCCGTCGTCACTGTTCGGAAAGTACGAGGCGTTGCCTTTCCACATCTACTACCTCGCAGCGGAGTACCAGACGCCGGCACAACTGGCGCAGGCGTTCGCCGCGGCGCTGGTCCTTTTGTGCCTAACCGGCGGCATGTTTGCCGTCGCGCGCCTGTTGCGCGATCATTTGGAAAAGCGATGGAAAGCGGGACGTCTGCAGTGAATTCGTGCGTGATTCGTATCGACGATCTTTCTGTCGCCTTCGACGGAAGAGCGGTCGTCGATCATCTGTGTCTGGAAATTGGCCGCGGTGGTCCGACCTTCCTGCTCGGCCGTTCCGGCTCGGGAAAAACCACATTATTGCGAGCAATCAACCGGCTGAACGAGTGCTTTCCCGGTTGCGAGACGCGCGGCCGGGTGTCGTTGCGGCTCGGTGGCGAATGGGTCGATGCGTATGCTCCAGGCACCCTGATCGAGTCACTGCGGCGCCAGGCGGGCATGGTCTTCCAGTCGCCGAATGTTTTGCCACTGTCCGTGGCGAGGAACGTCACTCTGCCGCTGCGTACGGTGCTGCGCCTGTCTGCCGACGAGTGCGAGGCACGGATGGAGCAATCCCTGCGCGATGTTTATCTGTGGAACGAGGTTGGAGACCGCCTTTCCGCACCGGCAGCGAGTCTATCCGGAGGCCAGCAGCAGCGCCTGTGCCTGGCGCGGGCGCTGGCCTTGCGCCCTGAAATACTGCTTCTCGACGAGCCGACGGCGTCACTCGATTTCAAGGCGGCCCGTCAGATCGAAGAACTGCTCGTGGAATTGAAGTCTCGGTATACGCTGGTGGTCGTCTCGCACAGCCTGAGTCAGGCGCATCGGCTGGCCGAGCAGGTCTTCGTGCTGCGCGACAGTGGGCGGGTCGAGCGTCTGGAGGAGGATATTTTCCGAGATAAGGAAGCGTTGCTGGCCGTGATGGATGAACTCGTCTGAACAGATTCAGAGACGCAACAGACCGATCAGGGCGCTGAGCGTAAAGAATGAGAGCGTCGTTGTCGCCAGCAGCGCTCCTGCGGCGAATCCTTCGTGGCCGTGGCGCATCGCAAGAATCGGGTAGATGCTCATTATTGGCAGCGCTGCTGTGATGATGAGGGCGTTGCGCAGTTCGATCGGCAAGGCGGGCAGTCCTAGTGCTATGGCGCCGGAAAGTACCAGCCAGATTAGTAGCGGATGGAGTAGTAGCTTGCCAGCGGTAATCGAGAACACGCGTGCCCTGACGCCCTTGAAAGGCATTCCGTAAAGCGTGCCGCCGATAACGAACAGCGCGACGGCGATGCTGGACTGAGCGAACAGCGAAACGGTGCGGCCAAGTGCCGGCGGTAGCTTCACTTCCAGCAGGGAGAGGCCGAAGGCGACGAAAATCGCAACGATCAACGGGTTCTTGCGTAGTCGCCAGATCGTCTGGCCGATCGTGCCCAGGCGGCTGCCGTTCGACGATTCACCTTGTTCAGCCAGTGACAGCAGCAGCGGCAACAGCAGGATGTTCTCGACCAGCATGTTCAATGCGAGCGCGATATCGGCAACGGCCGGCAAGGCGAGCAACATGATCGGAAAACCGACAAAGCCGCTGTTCGAGCAGGACATGCCAAGTGCGATGTACGGGCGGGCGTTCGGCTCGTCGGGCGCGAGCCTGCGCGCCCACCACAGGGCGACGAGCAGGTTGGCAAGCGATCCAGCTGCATAGACCAGCACGTAGGTTACGTTGAGCATCTCGTCGATACGGCGCTGCATCAACGCGTTGAGCAGCATGGCGGGGAGCGCGATGTAGATGACGAATTTCCCCAAGACACGCAGGCCTGATTTGTCGAAAAGGCCGAACCGCGTGGCGAAATAGCCGACGGCAATGGCCAGGTAAATGGGCGCAGTGGTTGACAGGATGTCGAGCATGGATTGGGGGTATGCAGGGAGGGCGCGCGAGGATTATAGGCCAAAGCACGAGTTTGTCTTCCGCGTGTGAGCGACGGACGATAGCAACGACGGGCACTGGCGTTGAAAAACGCTTATGCTGAAGTCACTTCACCGCAATACATGGAATTGACAATGCCCCTGCCACCATCCGCCCAGCGCACACGCAAGCACACCCGTTCAATCACCTTTGAAGGCTTTCGCCGCGATGACGGCTTATGGGACATCGAGGCGCATCTCGTCGACGTCAAGGATCAGGATCTGAACCTGCGCAGCGGCGTGCGCAAGGCCGGGGTTCCGGTCCACGACATGAGTGTGCGTGTGACGATTGACAGCACGATGAACGTCGTCGATGTGGTGGCCTGTGCCGACTACACGCCGTATGTAGGCGCATGCGAACAGATTCTTCCCGATTACCGGAAGATCATCGGATTGAATCTGTTCAAGGGCTTTCTCAAGTCGATCAAGAATTTGTTCGGCGATACGCGCGGCTGTGCGCACCTCAGCGAGTTGTTGATGGCTGTTCCGACGGCCGCTTTTCAGACTTTTTCCGGCGAAATGAAACATGGCGAGTCGGAAAAGAAACCTTTTCACCTTGATCGTTGTCATGCACTTGCTACAGATTCGGACGTGGTCCGGCGTTTCTATCCACGCTGGTACCGCGACCAAACCCCCGGGCAGGGGCCCCTGCCCAAGGCATGTAATCCAAATTCAAAAGAGGGTGCCGCATGAAGATCCACGAGTATCAGGGAAAGGAATTGCTGCGCAAGTACGGCGTTAACGTACCCCGCGGCGTATTTTGCGCGAGCGTCGATGACGCGGTGAAAGCCGCCGAGACGCTGGGCGGCAAAGTCTGGGTGGTGAAGGCCCAGATTCACGCCGGCGGGCGCGGCAAGGGCGGCGGCGTCAAGGTCGCCAAATCGCTTGACGAGGTCCGGCAGTACGCGACACAGATCCTCGGCATGCAGTTGGTCACGCACCAGACCGGCCCCGAAGGGCAGAAGGTTCGCCGATTGCTCATCGAGGAAGGCGCCGACATCAAGAAGGAATATTACGTCGCCGCGCTGACCGATCGTGCCAGCCAGAAGGTGGTCATGATGGCCTCCAGCGAAGGTGGCATGGACATTGAGGAAGTTGCCCACGCCACGCCGGAGAAGATCCTCAAGGTCTTCGTCGATCCGCTGACCGGTATCACAGATGGCCAGGCGCGCGAACTCGCTGCCGGTATCGGCATCCCCGAGGCGTCCCTGCCGCAGGCGATCACCCTGCTCAAGGGGCTCTACACCTGCTACATGGAGACGGACGCTTCGCTCGCCGAGATCAACCCGCTGATCCTCGAAGGCAACGGGTCGATCAAGGCGCTCGACGCCAAGTTCAACTTCGACGACAACGCCCTCTACCGGCAGGACGCCATCTTCGGCTACCGCGACCTCGACGAAGAAGATCCCAACGAAATCGAAGCCTCGAAATTCGGTCTCGCCTATATCTCTCTCGACGGCAACATCGGCTGTCTCGTTAATGGTGCCGGCCTGGCCATGGCCACGATGGACACCATCAAGCTGTTCGGCGGCGAACCGGCCAACTTCCTCGACGTCGGCGGTGGCGCCACCACCGAGAAAGTCACCGAGGCTTTCAAGATCATGCTCGGCAACAAGAACGTCAAGG